>JBGSVH010000039.1:0-16192 GCA_041753055.1 Parvularculaceae bacterium | reverse complement strand
GCGCTCGATGGGCCGCTGCAGGCGGCGGCAAGCGCAAAAGCGGCGGAAACGGCGGCGGCGGTCCCAAAACGGCGCATCAGAATTCTCCTTAAAGGCGTGCGGCTCTGTGGCACGGACGCGCCTTTGTAATCAAGCGCGGCGGATTTGCGGGGGCGCCGGCAATCTGGCGGCGACTTTTCGCCGCGACAGGGTCGCGTCGGCCCGTTTTTTGGATTAATAGCCCCCGCAACCCGGCCGGGGACCAGTTCCGGCCACATCTGCAAGGTATGGTATAACAGCGTAAAGGCGTCTCGGGAGGACCCTTCATCATGAGTGCGACCATCAAGGCGGTTCCAGCCGTCCTTACGGCGTTTGAAGACGCGGCCCCCAGCGGCTTCCGCAATCTGACCGCCGCCGCTTATTACGAGATCGCGGTCCGGCGCGGCGAAGGCGAGATCGCCGAGGGCGGGCCGCTTGTCGTCAAGACCGGCGAACACACCGGGCGCTCCGCCCAGGACAAGTTCACCGTCCGTCATCCCGAGATCGACAAGAAAATCTGGTGGGACAATTCCAAGCCGATCACGTCTGAAAATTTCGAGACGCTCCACCGCGACATGCTCGCCTATGCAACGGGCAAGGAGCTGTTTGCGCAGGACCTTCGCGGCGGAACCGACAAGGACCACCATATCAAGGTCCGCGTCTTCACCGAGCTTGCCTGGCATTCGCTGTTCATCCAGCACCTGCTGGTGCGCCCGCCAATGCAAGAGCGCGGCTTTGAAACCGGCAAGGCGCCCGATTTCACTATTGTCGATCTTCCCGGCTTTGAAGCCAATCCCGGCCGCCACGGCTGCCGCTCGAAGACAATCATCGCCGTCGATTTCGTCAAGCGCGTGATCCTGATCGGCGGCACTTCCTACGCCGGCGAAATGAAGAAGTCGGTGTTCACGATCTTGAACTTCCTGCTGCCCGAAGCCGGCGTCATGCCGATGCATTGCTCGGTCAATGTCGGCAAGGATGACGACAGCGCCGTATTCTTCGGCCTTTCCGGCACCGGCAAAACAACGCTTTCCGCCGACCCCGGCCGCACCCTTGTCGGCGACGACGAGCATGGCTGGTCGCCCAACGGCCTGTTCAATTTCGAAGGCGGCTGCTACGCGAAAATGATCCGTCTTTCGGCCGAAGCCGAGCCCGAAATTTACGCGACGACCAAGCGTTTCGGCACCGTCCTTGAAAATGTCGTGATGGACCCGGCGACGCGCGCGCTCGATCTCGACGACGCCAGCCTTGCCGAGAATTCGCGCGGCGCCTATCCGATCCATTATATTCCGAACGCGTCGGAGACGGGCAGAGCGCCGCACCCGAAAAACATCATCATGCTGACCGCCGACGCTTTTGGCGTATTGCCGCCGATTGCCCGGCTGACGCCCGAACAGGCGATGTACCATTTCCTTTCCGGCTTTACCGCCAAGGTCGCCGGGACCGAAAAAGGCCTCGGCAAGGAGCCGCAGCCGACTTTCTCGACCTGTTTCGGCGCGCCGTTCATGCCGCGCCATCCGTCCGAATACGGAAAGCTTCTCGGCGAGCTGATCGAACAGCACGGCGCCGCCTGCTGGCTGGTCAATACCGGCTGGACCGGCGGCCCTTATGGCGAGGGCTCGCGCATGCCAATCCGCGCAACAAGAGCGCTTCTTGCCGCAGCGCTCGACGGATCGCTGCAAGCGGCGCCGATGCGCCGCGACGAGACCTTCGGGTTCGACGTGCCGGTGACCGTCGCGGGTGTCGATGACCGCATCTTGAACCCGCGCGACACCTGGCGCGAGCCGGCGGCCTATGACGCGCAGGCGCAAAAGCTCGCCAGGATGTTTGTCGAGAATTTCGCCAAATTCGAACCCTATGTGTCGGACGCGGTGAAGAAGGTCGCGCCGAAGGCGTAACGGTTTTTCGCACATCGCGATTGGAGGGCGCGGGTCACGGCCAGCGCCTTTTATCTTTGCCCGCCGGCTGCCCGAAATCGCGCGGATTTTTACGGACATTGCGTATGCATTCCGGGGATTTGCCTTCCCGGCATCCTGCTTCCATGCGGGTCGCAGCAGGTTTGTCCGTATTATCCGAACCTTGAAAATTCCCGCGAGAGGGGAGCGGGTCAGCGCAGGCGGTTGTACTGGCGGCACGCCATTCCTCCTTTCCACCGTGATGCGATCCCGCGCGCCAACAACAGGGCTGAGATCGCTCAATCGAAGTCAGTATAAGGCCTGGCGGAAGGTGTGGGATAAGGTGGTGGACAAGTCGCGCCGGAAAACCCAACCGACTGATTTTGCAATGGAATTTTTTCTCGCAGCGGTTGATCTCGGCGCAACGGCGGACTGCGCTGCGCGCCAAGCGCCCTCGTTATGGTCGATCGGCAGTCCGGCTCTGGAGACGCGGATCATGCCCGCTCCGATCAAGCGGAGAACGCGCTTTCGCCAGACTATTTGTAGCCGAGAATATCCCTGAGCCCCGGCGCAACGTATTCGACGAGTTTCTTTTGAAGTTCGGGGAGTTCGTTTGGAATCTCGACGCCGAGGCCAGAGAGGTTTTCGCGCGCCGTGCCGCTCTGCTGCGGGTCGGCGCCGATTTTGACCCGCTCGCGCCAGTCGTCGGGAACAGGATCAATGCCGCACAACGTCAGCAGGTCCCGGAAGTAAACCTCAGCCGCGAGATTGTCGATCCGTTTCAGATTGCGAATCAGTTCTTCATATTTGACGACGCCATGCACAACCCCGAGCCAGGCGACCGCATTGTGCGTGTAAATATCGAGAAGCGACGGAACTTTTTGATAAATGCCGAAGATCATCAGGTTCAAAAGCTCCGGCACCGTAATCTTGCCGTCCTTCACATGCTCAATATTGCCGGTGAATTCGTCCGACAGAAAAAACCGGGCGCGCGCCAGAACCCAGCTGTGCGGATCGCGGTAAAGCGCGATTTTCCTCACGCCTTGCAGTTCAATAGCGGCCGCGTCCGAAAAGAGAAGATGGCCCCATGAGAGCTTTGGACCGCCTTCAAATGCGGCGAGGTGCTCTTGCAGATTGGGGTGCTGAATGAACTGCGCCGCATATTGCTGCTCGACGGGTACGAACATCCGGATGATGTTCCGTAACAGGTGGGTGCCGCTTTTCGGCACGCTGTTGATGAACACGTGCTGCTTTAGTTTGTGCTGAACGAATTTCCGGTTCTCTTCATCCAGCGTATCGGCCTTGATCAGAACTTTCGGCATTGCGGCCTCTCGTTTGCCTTCGTCGCCCGCGCTTCTAACGCCTAGGGCGTTTTCCGATCAAGTGGAATCCGGTTGATCGCAGAAACCGCCCTAATTCATAGATCTTGAGCCAACTTCGCGCGCCAGAGCGCGCGAAACTTGCTCTAGCCCGGCGCGCGGGAACCCCATAAAAAGGGGCGGCGGATCGCTCCGCCGCCCCAATCATTTGGCTACCGAGCGACTAGAAGGTCGCTTTTAGATTCAGGAAGGCGCGGCGCCCGACAAAGTCGTATTGCGACTGGTAGGGCACGGCGCCAACGTTTGTCACCTGCCGGCGGTTTACGCCGAATTCGGAAATGCGCGGCGGCTCCGTATCGAATAGATTGGCGACGCCGAAGACGATCTCAAACTGGTTGTCCCTGAAGCTCTTCGCGATTGATGCGCTGTTGTAGATCTTCCGTTCAGCGACGATGTCGACGCAATAGGGAGTTGGATGCGTGGTGTCCGCGACGCCGCAGCCATCGACGCTGCCGGTGGCGTTGGTGAAGTCTTCAAGGTCGCTGGTCGATCCGAAATAGTCGATTGACCACAGGAATCGCCAATCGTCTTTTTTCCAGAGGAAATTGAGATCGCCGGTAAATTTCGGCTCTCCTTCCTCGCCATTGAAGTTCTCAACGGTGCCGGCGAACAAGGCGACCGTGTCCTTCAATTGCCAGGTCATTTGCGAAACGATCTGGAGATCGCCCAGATTGCCGGGAAGCTCCTGGTCGATTCGAACGGTCAGGTCGACACCGCGATTTTTCTGGCTGTTGACGTTGATGAAGCTGTCGCTAACCGTCGAGATGTTGTTGACGTTACCCTGACCGTTTCTTGCGAACAAACTACACAGCGGATCGGTCGGGAAGAAATCTGAGTTCAAACAGCCGCTGATAATATTGGCGGCGCCAAGCTGGGCGATCTCGCCGTTGACTTCGATATCGAAAAAATCGCCGCGGACAGAGATGCTGGTCGTTTCCGGCAATATCGGATCAAGCGACACAGTCACGCTTGCGGTTTTCGCTTTCGAGGTTTCCGGCGCCAGCACCCCTAGACCGCCGCCGGTAATGACGGTGGCGCCAATGCCGCCGCCGCCATGGTTGGCCGGCACGCCCTGCGCCGCGCAATTGTCGGCAAGCTGCTGCGAGATATTGCCGAGCAACAGTTGGTTGCCCCACTGAACGCAGGGGTCGATGGTTCGCTGGCTGAGGAACGAGGTCTGATCCGCCAGGAAGAGTTCGAACAACGCTGGCGCGCGGAACGAGGTGCCCATGGTGCCGCCGAGGCGCAGCCAGTCCGTGACGATCCAGTTGGCGCTGATCTTCCACGTCTCATCGGAGCCGACGGTGTTGACATCCGTAAACCGGCCCGCAAGCCCGACCTCGAACAACCGGACGCCGGGCGCGTCGCGCAGCAGCGGCACATTCAGTTCGCCGAAGAATTCGAGGGTTTCGCTGGAGCCGGTGGTGCGGCCAGCGGCGCTCGATGACCATGCGTTATTGACGAACTCACCCGGGTTGGCCGGATCGGGCGCCCGGGTAATGTCGCCCGGGATGTCGTCAATCTTGTCGCGGCGCCAGGTGGCGCCAAAGGCGGCGCCGAGCTTGCCGGCCGGTAATTCAACGATGTCGCCGGTCAGGATGCCTTCGAAATAGAGCTGGCTATAGACGGTGGAGCCGGTCTCCGTCCCGAAGAGATAATCGCGCACCGCCTGTGGAACATTGCCGCGCAGGAGCTCCGGGTCCCACCAGTCGATGGTGACGCAGTTCTTGCCGCTGATCGGCGTCACTGATCCTTCGCATCCAGCCGGGAAATAACCGTAACCGATCGCGTACTGGTAGTCGATCGCATCGTCGTAAATACGGTCGTTGCTGTAAAGGCCTTTCGAACGGCTGTACTGCGAATAGATGTCCCATTGCCAGCCGTCTAGGCCGCCTTCGGTGAACTCGCCCCGCAACCCGCCAACCCCGCGATAGTAATCAACCTTTTGCGAGCTGTCCGCGTGGTTCGTCACCGCCGTCGGGCTGGTGAGATAAGGCCCGGTCGCCGGATCGAATGGATTGCCGAAGCCAAAACCGTCAAAGTCGGAAGTGTAGCCGAACGTCCAGAACTGGGTGTAGCTGTTCTGATAGGTCTCCCGCCGATTGAACAGGAACTCGCCATAGAGTTCGATATTGTCCGCGACCTCATACGCGCCGTCGAGATAAGCGGTATACCGCGTTGTTTCCGGGATGACGGTCACCTCCGGAACAAAGGGCGCCTGATCGTTGAAGATCGCGCTTGACGCCGGATCATAACCGACCGGGAAAAATCCCGCCGGTACGGTCAAATCGTACGGATCGCCCGGCGGCGCCAGGGGCGGAATGTAATTCTGAAGATTGTCGCCGGCGTAATTGTACTGGAATTGGGTGACCTGGAACGGACCGCTTGCCGGGATATTCGAGGGTGCGTAGCTGTAAAAATACTTCAGATCGTAAATCCAGATATGGCCCCACGGAAGATCGTCCGAGCAATGGAACTTGCCGGTGCGCGGATCGACCGGATCGATGCGGTTGCCGCCTGGCGCGTCGTAAATCCGCTCTTCGCCGCATTCGAGATATTTTTTGCGGTCGCCGCGGGCCAGTTCCTTGCGCTTGTAATAATCGCCCGAGATCAGGATATGGCCACGATCAAATTCTTTGCCCCAGGTTGCGGCGCCGCGATATTCTTCGCCGCCTGACGTGAACGGCTGCGTGCCGAAGAAATCGAGCTCGAGGCCGTCGGTGTCGCGCTTGGTCAGGATATTGACAACGCCGGCGACCGCGTCGGAGCCGTAAATTGACGACGCGCCGTCTTTCAGGATTTCGATATTCGAAATGATCGACGTCGGCAGGACGTTAAGGTCGAAGGACGCGACTGCGCCTCTGGTCCCCGCGGGACCAGCGCGGCGGCCGTTGAGCAGCACGAGCGTGCGCTCGGCGCCGAGACCGCGCAGCGAGATCGTCGCCGCGCCGGCGCCGCCATTGGTGACGAAATTCGAGGAAATCGCCGCCGTCGTCTGGGCGGAACCTGACGCAACAGAGGACGACTGGATAAGGGCCGCTGCATCGATCGTGCCCTGCAATTCGCCAAGGTCGGGGTCAATGATCTGAACTGGACCTGAGCTCGAAAATTCGTCGCGGCGAATGCGCGAGCCGGTGACGACCACCTCATCCCGTTTGTCGCGGCGATCCGCATTTTCGTCGGCTGAGGCTTGCGGGACCTGGTCGACCGCGTCCTCTTCCGCTTGCGCATAGGCCGAACCGGCCGCGGCGACGGCGGCAAATGACGCGCTCGCGGCCAACAACAGCTTGAGACCAGCGGTCGAGACCGCTTTCTTTCCAGACCTTGTCATCTTGAGCCCTCTCAATTTCCCAGTTTTCGTCTTTTTGAAGTTTTTTATTTTCGGTTTTGGCCGGTTGCCGGCCGCTCCTCTCCCATTCTGCCGCTAAAGTGATTCACTTCCGGCGGCAGGTCAAAGCATTGGCCTTGAAAACGACAAAATTCCTCCGTTTCGACGGCAATCGACTGTCAGGGTGTCGCTCAAATGCAACAAATGCACGCGGCCGGATGTGGGACTACTCTCGAAAATTCACCCGGAGGCTGCGCGGCGCTGACCGCCATCACGTAAAGGACCGACCGCTGATGCCGCATAAAAGTCCGCCCCTGCCGCAGGCGATCATCGACCTCTATGACGCCTTCACCCATGGCGCGCTGGACAGGCGAGCATTCATGGGCCTTCTGTCGCACCTTGCCGGCGGGACCGCGGCGGCGACGGCGCTGCTGCCCTTGCTCGCCAATGATTATGCCAGGGCGGCGCTGGTCGAGGACGACGACCAGCGCCTCGTCATTTCGACGGTCAAGTTCGACACCGGCGGGCTTGTCGATCTGATCGAACCGGAACGGCTCAATGCCGGCGGCGCCCCCAATGCCGGGGTCATCCCGACCAGGCATCTTCCTTTCGTCACCGCTTATCATGTACGCGCGAAAGAGGTGTCGATCGCCCCGGCGGTGATTGTCATTCACGAGAACCGCGGCCTTAACGCCCATATCAAGGACATCGCGCGGCGCATCGCGCTGGAAGGGTTTCACGCTTTCGCCGTCGACATGCTGTCGCCCTATGGCGGCACGCCGGCGGACGAAGACAAAGCGCGGGAAATGATTGGCAAACTCGACGCCGCCAAGACATCTGCAAAACTTGCGAAGATTACCGAAACCCTCGCGCTCGTCAAAACCCACCAGCGCAAGGTCGGCGCGGTCGGTTTTTGCTGGGGCGGCGGCATGGTCAACCGGCTCGCTTCCGCCTCGCCCGACCTTTCCGCCGGCGCCGCCTATTATGGCCGCCAGATCGCCGCCGGGGACGCCGCCAAAATCCGCGCCAGGATGATGCTGCATTATGCGGGCGAAGATGAACGCATCAATGCCGGGATCGCCGATTATGAAACGGCGCTGAAGGCCGCCGGCGTCGATTATCAGCAGTTTGTCTATCCGGGCGCCCAGCACGCCTTCAACAACGACAGCAATGACGCGCGCTACAACAAGGACGCCGCCGACCTCGCCTGGAGCCGCACGATGGCGTTTTTCAAAGAAGCGCTCGCGGTGTGATGACCGCCGCCAACGCCTATATTCCACGGCTTTACGGGCGCTCGAAGGGGCACGCCCTGCGCGCCAATCATGCGCGGCTGATGGCGGACGTGTTGCCGCGGGTTGCAGCGCCTGACCCGGCATTGGGGCCGATCGATCTCGCCGCGCTTTTTCCGCAAGCGGAAGATTTCGCGCTTGAGGTCGGCTTTGGCGGCGGCGAGCATCTCGCCTGGCAGGCGGCGAAGGCGCCAAAGTCCGGCTTTATCGGGGCCGAGCCCTTCGTCAACGGCGTCGCCAAGCTGCTGCATCAGATCGACGCCGAGGCCCTTGCCAACATCCGCGTTCACCATGGCGATGCGCGGCCGTTGATTGAGGCGCTGCCCGCCGGGGCGTTCTCACGCATATTTGTTCTTCATCCCGATCCATGGCCGAAGAAACGGCATTACAAGCGGCGGATGATCTCGCCCTGGTTCCTTGACGAAGCCGCGCGCCTGATAAAGCCCGGCGGCGTGCTGCGCGTCGCCTCGGATATTCCCGATTACGTTCGCTGGACCTTGATGCACGCGCGAAACGCCGAAGGATTTGAATGGACGGCTGAACGGGCGGACGACTGGCGCACTCGCCCCGACGACTGGCCACAGACACGCTATGAAGCAAAGGCTATCCGGGAGGGGCGGGCGCCGGCCTATCTCGTCTTTCAGCGAAAGTGATCTCGATGATACGCCGCCTTGTTGTTGTTGCTTTTGCGCTGGCGCTTTCGGCCTGCGTCGAGGCGACCATCGCCTGGACCGACATGAAGCCGGACGGGCCCGCCGCCGCGCCGC
This sequence comes from Parvularculaceae bacterium, assembly GCA_041753055.1. Classification (GTDB taxonomy): domain Bacteria; phylum Pseudomonadota; class Alphaproteobacteria; order Caulobacterales; family Parvularculaceae; genus Amphiplicatus. The sequence continues at coordinate 7,519 of JBGSVH010000039.1, read as the reverse complement.
CGCTCACCTACGCCAATGTCGCCGACTGGGAGGCCAATGGCGTCCTCGCCGCGCGCCTGGCCCTGCAACAATCCGTATACGGCATGATGCCCGAAGCATCGGCGAGCCGCATCATTGACCGCAAGACGCTGGGTGTCGCCGCCTTTGGCGGCAGAGGGCTGCTCGAAGAATACCGCATCGGCGCCTCGATGATTTATGGCGGGGCCGCGGTCGAGACGAAATCGCGCGACGGCGAGGCTGGCTTCATCATGGACGTCGTCTCGCCGGCGAAGGGCGAGGGTCCGTTTCCGGTCATCCTGACGGAGACGTTCTGTCCGCGCTGGTCAACCTTACCCGATCCCGCCATTACCGGCGCCCCGGCGACAATGAAAAAGCGCGGCGGCTTAGGTCTAGAGACCTATATTTTCGGCCGCTATATCTGCACGCCGCCGGTCGAGGAGATCCTTGACGCCGGCTATGCGATCGCAACGATTTTTCCGACCGAATTTGTTCCCGACCGCCGCGAGGAAGGTCTTGCCGAACTTCGCCGCCTCACCGCCGGCCATGGCGATGATGAAACGCGGCTTGGCGCCATCGGCGCCTGGGGCTGGGGCTTTTCGCGCATGATCGACGCGCTCGAACAGGACCCTCGCTTCGATCAAACCGCGATGGTTGTCTGGGGCCATTCGCGCTACGCCAAGGCGGCGCTGGTCGCCGCCGCATACGATCCGCGCATTGACGGCGTCATCGCACATCAGTCGGGAACCGGCGGCGCCTCGCTCAATGCCGAAAAGAAAGGCGAGAGCATCAAGGGCATCACCGGGTCCTATCCGCACTGGTTCGCCAAAGCCTATCGCGACGACAATCTCGCCGGCTACGACCAGCACATGCTGCTGGCGCTGATTGCGCCGCGGCCGGTCCTCCTCGGCAATGCGCGCCGCGATGTGTGGTCGGACCCCAATGGCGCCTTTCGCGCGGCCCTTGGCGCCGATCCTGTCTACCGTCTCTATGGCGAACGCGGCCTTGATCAGGCGCGGCTTAAACCCTACGACCCCAGCGCCGACCTTGCTTTCTGGATTCGCCCGGGCACGCATGGCGTCGTCAAGGAGGACTGGCCGGCGTTTCTTGAATTTTTGAATGCGCATTTTGCGCCGAAAGACAAACAAAGTGGCGGACGGGTCATTTCAGCAGGACACGACTGACCGCACCCTATCTTCGCTCTATGCCGGGGCGCCGGACAGCGTATCCTTCCGCAAGCTGAGAAAGCGGATCCTGCGCCAGACGCAAGAGGCGATCGGCGCCTATGCGATGATCGACAAATCGGGGCGGCGTCCGCGCTGGCTCGTCTGTCTTTCCGGCGGCAAGGACAGCTATGCGCTGCTGGCGGCGCTCGTCGATCTTCAATGGCAGGGTGCGCTTCCCGCCGACCTGCTCGCCTGCAATCTCGATCAGGGCCAGCCGGGATTTCCAAAGCACATATTGCCGGAATTCTTTACACGGATCGGCGTTCCCTTCCGGATCGAGACGAAGGACACTTATACAATTGTCACCGACAAGATTCCCGAAGGAAAAACCTATTGCTCGCTGTGTTCGCGCCTGCGGCGCGGGCATCTTTACCGCGTCGCGCGCGAGGAAGGGTGCAACGCCGTCGTTCTTGGCCATCACCGCGACGATGCGCTTGAGACGTTTCTTCTCAATCTCTTTTTCGGCGGAACGCTTGGCGCGATGCCGCCGAAGCTGTTGAACGAGGACGGCGACCTTTTGGTGCTGCGCCCGCTCATTCACTGCGCCGAAGACGATCTTGCGAGATTTGCGGAAGGGCTGAAGGTTCCGATCATTCCTTGCGACCTTTGCGGATCGCAGGAGGGCCTGCAGCGCGCCGCGATGAAGAAAATGCTCGATGAGTGGGAGACAAGATATCCGGGGCGCCGCGCGACCATGTGGCGGGCCTTGCAGAATGTGAAGCTGGCGCATCTCGCCGATGCGGGGCTTAACGATTTTGCGAGCCTTTTCCCGAAGAGTGACGCTTGAGACTTGCAACAACCGTCCGAACGCGCGCGGCTATTTCCTAATGACCCGATCCGAGCTGAAACCGCCATCGCCGCCGCGCATCAAATGCGCGACCGGGATCGTCATCATCAATTTCAGGACACCGGATCTCGTCAGAAACTGTCTTGCAGCGCTCGGCCCCGAGCTTGAGACCAATGACGCGCGCGTTGTCGTCGTCGACAATTGTTCCGCCGACGGCTCGGCCGACAAGATTGCCGATTTCCTGATGACGGGCGAGTTGTGGAAGGCGCGCATCACCCTTGTCCGCTCGCCTGAAAACGCGGGGTTTTCGGGCGGCAACAATATCGGGATCGCGGCGCTCGACGCGGACCATTACCTGCTGTTGAATTCCGACACGCTGATGCGCCCCGGCGCGCTGAAGGTGCTGCTTGCTGCGTCGGCGCGCGAGAAAGACGCCGGGATCATCGCGCCTCGCCTCGAAGACGAAGACGGAACGCCGCAGATTTCCTGCTTCCGCTTTCACTCGCCACTGTCGGAATTTTTGAGCGCGGCGCAAACCGCGCCGCTCGACAAATTGTTTGGCGGCGCCGTAGTGCCGATGGCCGTTTCTGACGCGCCGGTCGACTGCGACTGGGCGAGCTTTGCCTGCGTCTTGATCAAGCGCGCCGCGCTTGAAGACGCCGGAGCGATGGATGACGGCTATTTCATGTATTTCGAGGATGCGGATTATTGCCGCGCGCTGAAGAAACACGGCTGGCGCGTCGTTTATGAACCGGCGGCGCGCGTCATTCATTTGCGCGGCGGGTCATCGCCGGTCAAATCGACGATGCAGGCGAAGAAACGCCCGCCCGCTTATTATTACGCCGCGAGAACGCGGTATTTCAGGAAGGCGTATGGGCTGCTCGGCCTTTACGCCGCCAATCTGATGTGGCTTGGCGGGCGGTGCGTGGCGCACACGCGGTCATTGTTCGGCAAGCCGACGCCGCTTCTCTGCGAACATCAGGGCAAGGATCAATGGACGAACTGGCGCGATCCGCTGGGAGGCAGGCGGGCGCCGCAATGAACTCCCTCCCCGACTTCGTCATCATCGGCGCGATGAAATGCGGGACCTCGACCTTGCATGCGCAGCTCGCGGCGCAACCGCAATTTTTCATGTCGGAACCGAAGGAACCGAACTTTTTTTCCAACGACGAAATCTATGCGAAGGGCGAGGGCTGGTATCGCGGGCTGTTTCGAAATGCACCCGAAGGCGCGCTCAAAGGCGAATCCTCGACGCATTACACCAAACTTCCGACCTATCCGCAGACGATCGAGCGCCTTGCGGCGCTGATCCCGGACGCGAAATTCATCTATGTGATGCGCGATCCGCTGGACCGCCTCGTCTCACACTACATTCATGAATGGACGCAAGGCGTCATCACCTGTCCGATCGACGAAGCGATCGAGAAGCACCCCGAACTCGTCGCTTATTCGCGCTACGCTTATCAGCTCCAGCCCTGGATCGCGCGCTTTGGCGCGGGCCGCATTCTTCCGGTCGTCTTTGAACAGATGACCGCCGCGCCGGACGCCGAACTGAAGCGCATCGCGGCGTTTCTGGGCGCCAGGGGCGATGTCGCCTGGAAGAGCGATCTTGAGGCGCAGAACGTCTCCTCAGAACGCATCCGGAAATTTCCCGGTTATCGTTTGCTGGTCGACAATCCGGTGTCGACATTGCTGCGCCGCGCGCTCATCCCGCGCGGCCTTCGCGACCGGGTCAAATCGAATTTGCAGATGCGCGAGCGGCCGCAATTGTCGGCTGAACTAACGACGGCGCTGGTAGAAATATTCGACAAAGATCTTGCGATGCTGGGTCCGTTGACCGGCGCCGCCCTGACGCGCGCCTCGTTCAGGCGCTAGCCGCCGATCCATTCGGTCAGGCCTTCGCGGCGATGAACCTCTTTCAGCCCATCACGGGATTTCATCCGCGCAATATAGGCGCCGACATGCGTCCAGTCGTTTGCAGGCTTAGGCATGCCGCGCGACCAGCGCGCCAACATCGTCGCGAGAAAATCAGGCGCCGTCATCTTGTCGCCGAGGAGAAACGCGCGCCCGTCGGAAACCTGCGCCTCGAGCGACGTCCACGCCGCGTCAAGGCGCGCGCCCGCCGTTTGCTTCGCCGCGGCTGCATTGTCCGCGCCGGCGGCCTCTTCCGGATAGAACCAGGCCCGGAACGCCGGCTGCATGGTGTTGGCGAGAAAAAACATCTGCTGAAGATAGCGGCGCCTCAACCTGTCTCCCGGCGCGACATCAAACCCGGCATCCGGATGTTGCTCGGCGAGCCATAACAAAATCGCCGCCGTTTCGGTGAACGGCGCGCCGTCCACGACCAATGTCGGCACCATGCCCGCCGGGTTGATCTTGAGATAGTCGGCGGATTTCTGCTCGCGCTTTTCAAAATCGATTTCGACCGTGTCAAATGGCGCGCCGATTTCAATCAGCATCCAGTGAACGGCAAAGCTCGCGGCGCCAGGGCAGTAATAGAGCTTGTACAAGGGATGACCTTTCAGGGACGGCCCGCCCTTCTAGGCGTAACGCCGTCCGCCGAACATGCCGCCCAAAATCCCGAAAATGAGCGAGAGGGCGAGGAACCCGGCGAGGAAGCCGCCGCCGCCATAGGCAAAGCCTTCAGGGGTCGCCGGGACCGCTGGCTTGAACACCGAATAGACGCTTTCGGCGATATCCTTCTTGTAGGTCCGGGCGAGCACCAGCGGGCGCGTCCAGATCGAGGCGGCGTTCAGTTCGGCCATATGCGCGACCAGCATTTCGTATCGTTCAACAACCGTTTCGTAGGTGGAACAGAGTGCGTCCAGCAAGCCGGTTGCGCTCGAACATTCGGCCATGGCGGTCGCCCGCGTATAGTCATATTCGGCGATCTTGGTGTCGAATTCCTCGACGATCGGCTTTAACTCATCGATCCGCCCGGTCAGATTTTGCACATACTGGTCGGTGAAAGCCGGTCCCTGAGAGGCGGCGACGGCGAGCGCTGCGCCCGCTATGAGCGCCAAAAGACGTCCGAACATTTTTTTACCCCTTACCTTGCCCGCAGTCCCCTGGAAAACTTCGGCGGGCCCCCTGATCATGCCCTTTATTAAGCTTTGCCCAGCGCTCGCCAAAAATCCAGCCCGGACGCCCCGGCGGCGGCTTTTTGCCGGAAAGGCGTGACAAACGGGCGACTAGCGCCTATATCACCGCCAAACGCTATCGATCTTATCGAAAGCGGGCCCGCCGGGCCCGCTTTTTTGTTACCGGTACAGAGCCTTGTCCGTTCTCGCTGCGCGCATCGAAAAGCTGGTCGCCCCCGCCATCGCCGAGGCGGGGTTCGAGCTCGTGCGCATTCGTCTCACCGGCAATGAAATGACGACCCTGCAGATCATGGCCGAGCGCGCCGATCACACGATGACGGCGGGCGATTGTGCGAAACTGTCGCGCATCCTGTCGCCGATCCTTGAAGAAGCCGATCCGATCAGCGGCGCCTACCGGCTTGAAATATCATCGCCCGGGATCGACCGCCCGCTGGTGAAGCTGAAGGACTTTGACGACTGGCAGGGCTATGAGGCGAAGATCGAACTCGACCGCATGATCGAGGGCCAGAAGAAATTCAAGGGCGTTCTCGCCGGCGTCGACGGCGCCAATATTTGCCTCGACATCGAGGGCGAGGAGGAAACGGCGCTTATTCCCTTCGCTTATGTCGCCGCAGCGAAACTGACGCTTACTGACGATCTCATTCGCGAGAGCCTCAAGGCCGCGAAGGACGCGCATAAGGATACCAATGATGACGACCCCGGGTTTCAAAATCACGACCATCACGATCACGGAGATATTCAATGAACGCCGTTAGCGCCAACAAGCTCGAACTCATTCAGATCGCCGACGCCGTCGCGCGCGAAAAATCGATCGACAAGGCGCTGGTCATTGACGCGATGGAAGACGCGCTCGCAAGAGCGGCGCGCTCGCGCTATGGCCACGAAACGCTGGTCAAGGCGGAAATCAATCCGACAACCGGCGAAATGCGCCTGTGGCGCCTTCTCGAAGTTGTCGAGGCGATCGAGAATGATTCAACGCAGATCACCCTGAAAGAGGCGCTGCAAAAGAACCCGGAAGCCGAAATCGGCGCTTTTATCTCCGAGCCGCTGCCGCCGATCGAATTCGGGCGTGTCGCCGCAATGTCGGCCAAGCAGGTAATCACCCAGAAGGTTCGCGACGCCGAGCGCGACCGTCAATATGCAGACTATAAAGATCGCATTGGCGAGATCGTCAACGGCATCATCAAGCGCGTCGAATACGGCCATGTCATTGTCGATCTCGGACGGGCCGAAGCGGTCGTCCGCCGCGACCAGCAGCTGCCGCGCGAAAATTACCGCAACGGCGACCGCCTGCGCGCCTATATCATGGATGTCCGCCGCGAGACGCGGGGCCCGCAGATTTTCCTGTCGCGCTCGCATCCGAAATTCATGGCCAAGCTGTTCGAACAGGAAGTGCCGGAAGTTTATGACGGCGTCATCGAAATCAAGGCGGTCGCCCGCGACCCGGGCAGTCGGGCCAAGATCGGCGTGATGTCGAACGATTCATCAATCGACCCGGTCGGCGCCTGCGTCGGCATGCGCGGCAGCCGCGTGCAAGCGGTCGTCAACGAACTCGGCGGCGAGAAAATCGACATCGTGCCGTGGTCGCCCGATCCCGCGACCTTTGTCGTCAACGCGCTGGCGCCGGCGGAAGTTTCGAAAGTCGTTCTCGACGAAGAGCTCGACCGCATCGAAGTCGTGGTGCCGGACGAGCAGCTGTCGCTCGCCATTGGCCGGCGCGGCCAGAATGTCCGCCTCGCCTCGCAGCTGACCGGCTTTGAAATCGACATCATGACCGAAGAAGAAGAGTCGACGAAGCGCCAGGAAGAATTCCGTCAGCGCTCGGAGCTATTCATGGAAGCGCTTGATGTCGACGACATGATGGCGGGACTTCTCGTTTCGGAAGGCTTCGCCAAAATCGAGGAACTCGCCTTTGTCGGCCTAGAAGACCTCACAGAGATCGAGGGCATGGACGAAGAGACAGCCTCTGAATTGCAGGCGCGCGCCGCCGACTGGCTCGAAGCGCAGAAGAAAAAACTCGACGCCCGCCGCAAGGAGCTTGGCGTTGATGACGCGCTGGTCGAGCTTGACGGGCTCGATCTTAAAATGATCGTCACGCTTGGCGAGAATGAGATCAAGACGCTTGAAGATCTCGCCGGCTGCGTCACCGACGACCTGACCGGCTGGACCGAACGCGTCGACGGCGAGAAGAAACATTACGACGGCATTCTCGAAGCCTGCAAAATGAAGGCCGAGGACGCCGAGGAACTCATTATGCGCGCGCGCGTCGCGGCTGGATGGGTGACCGAAGAAGACCTCGCCAAGGCCGCCGCAGATAAAGCGGCGGCGGAAGCGGCGGCAGAGGAGGCCCAAGCTGGCTAGTCCGCGTGACGACAGGGGCAGCGACCGGGCGCCCGAGGACCGGACGC
>JBGSVH010000038.1:0-7535 GCA_041753055.1 Parvularculaceae bacterium | reverse complement strand
GCCGCCGGCCGCATTCCCGAAATCAGGGGCGTCGCCGTCATCGGCGCGCCGGCGGAAGCCGCGCACGTCGCCCATCAGCTTGGCGGCAAGCGCGAGGAAATCCTGCGCGAAGGCAAAGCCGATGTCGCTCTTGCCGGGCGGCCTTTTGTCATCAAGAAACAGTTCATCGACGACATTGAAAAAGCCGGCGTTCTCAATGCGGCGGCGACACTCGGCAGGCCCTTGCTGATCCTTCATGCGCCGCTCGACCAGACGGTCGGCATTGAAAACGCCAGCCGTCTCTTCATCGCCGCCAAACACCCGAAGAGTTTTGTCAGCCTCGACAACGCCGATCACCTCCTCTCCAACCCAGCAGATGCGCGCTATGCCGCCGGCATCATCGCGGCCTGGTCGGGACGCTATGTCGGCGCGCCTGAAAGGCCGGCAGCAGCGACGGCGCTGTCTTTCACTGGCGGCGCCAGAGCCGAGACGCTCCCCGGCAAGCGTTACGCCGTCGCGGTTTCAATCGACGGCCATCCCTTTGTCATCGACGCCGATCCGGCTGACGGAGGCGACGGCCTCGGTCCCAATCCGACCAGGACCCTTGAAGGGGCGCTCGCGGCCTGCGGCGTTATCACCATGCGGATGTATGCCGAGCGCAAGCAATGGCCGCTCGAAACCGCGGCGATTGAAATCCGGCGGGCCGAAGGCGGTGACGCCCATGCGGCGCGGGTCCTTGAAAAATCAGTGTTTCTCGGCGGGCCGCTCAGTTCCGAGCAGCAGGCGCGGCTCGTCGAAATCGCCGATCGCTGTCCTGTTCACAGAATCTTGTTGCGGGGCGCCGAGATCCGCACCGTCAGTGTTGGAGGCAAGGATTGAAACGCCATATAAAGGACTTAAATCCTTGACAAATTTTAATTCGCCCGACCGGGATTTGGCCGCCAAGGCGGCGCATATGTTTTCCGGCTGTCGGGCGTTTATCCAATTCGATCAGACGGGCGCGCAAGCAAGCGAGTAAAAGGGACCACAATGAGCGACTATACGAAAAAGGGTTTCAGGTTTGGAGTTCTAGCCGGAGCGGCCTCCGCTATTGCGCTATCGGGCGCAGCGATGCTCGCCATGTCAGGCGCCAACGCGCAGGCGCCGCGTCTGGTTGCGCCGCCGCCTGCCGCGGTTGATGGATCGCTTTCCTTCGCCGATCTCGTCGAGCGCGTCGCGCCGGCGGTTGTCAGCGTCATGGTCGAAAAAGAAGTTGACCAGCCGCAGGTTCCCGAAGGCTTGCAGGATTTCTTTCAGTTCCGTTTCGGCACGCCCGATCAGGGCGACGACGGGTTTCAGGGCGGCGAACCGCAGCGGCTGGAAGCGGAAGGGTCCGGTTTCTTCATTGACGCCAGCGGCCACGTCGTCACCAACAATCACGTCATCGAAGACGCCGACGAAATCAAGATACGGTTTGCCGACGGCAAGGAAATTCCGGCAAAGCTGGTCGGCGCCGATCCATTGACCGATCTTGCGGTTCTCAAGGTAGACCCGCCGAAAGGCCAGCCCTATGTCGAATTCGCCGACGGTGTAAATTTGCGCGTCGGCGACTGGGTCGTGGCGGTAGGCAATCCTTTTGGTCTCGGCGGCTCGGTGACAAGCGGCATCGTCTCGGCGATTGGCGGACAGAACCGCGAAGGCCAGTTCCTCGACTTCATCCAGATTGATGCGCCGATCAACCGCGGTAATTCCGGCGGCCCGACCTTTGACCTCAAGGGCCGCGTCGTCGGCGTCAACACCGCGATCTACTCGCCAAATGGCGGCAGCGTCGGCATCGGTTTTGCGATCCCGGCGAAGGTCGCCACCGAGACCGTGGCGCAGCTGATCGCCAACGGATCGGTGACCAGAGGCTGGCTTGGTGTTTCGATCCAGCCGGTGACGACCGAAATCGCCGCTGCACTCGGCCGCAAGGAAACCGCCGGCGCGCTTGTCGCCGAAGTGATCGAAGGCACGCCTGCCGCCAAGGCCGGGCTGCAAAATGGCGATCTCGTGGTGAAACTCAACAACCGCGACATCGCTTCGCCGCGCGACCTGACGCGCTCGATTTCAGCGCTGCCGCCGGGCGACAAGGCGAAAGTCACGGTGCTGAGGAACGGCGCTGAAAAACAGCTTGTTGTCACCCTGGGCCAGCGCGACAAGGACCAGACTGCGTCGAATGAAGAAACGCCGTCGAAATCCGAAGACTCGCTGTCGAAAGACGTTGGTCTTCGCGTTGCTGACATTACCGATCCGATGCGCCAGCAATTCCGCATTGCTGACGGCGTCTCCGGCGTCCTTGTGACGGCGGTCAAACCGGGCAGCGCCGCAGATACCGCCGGCCTTCGCCCCGGCGTTGTCATTCTTCAAATTGACGGCGCATCGGTGACGACATCGGCGGCGTTGAAAAAGAAAGTCGCTGAAGCGAAGTCTGCCGGCAAGGAAGCTGTCTTGCTCCGGCTGCAGCTCGGCGAAGCCAAACAATTCAGCGCACTGACGATTGGCAAAAAAGACGGCTAGACGACAAGTTGAAAGGCGCCGGACGTACGGTTTGATCGCCGCAAGTCCGGCGCCGAAAACGACAAAAGGAACTGGGACTGATGAGAATTCTCGTTGTTGAAGACGATTCCGAGGCGGCGGCGCATGTCTCCAAGGGTCTGCGTGAAGCAGGTCACGTCGTCGATCATGCGCTTGACGGCGAGGTTGGCCTCAACATGGCGGGCTCCGGCGACTATGACGCTTATGTCATCGATCGCATGCTTCCCAAGCTCGACGGCGTATCGCTGTTGTCGCGCCGTCGCGCTGGCGGCGATGAAACGCCGGCGCTCTTCCTCTCCGCCCTTGGCGAGGTTGACGATCGCGTCAAGGGGTTCAAGGCTGGCGGCGACGACTACCTGGTCAAACCCTACGCGTTTCCCGAGCTTCTCGCGCGCGTTGAAGCGCTCGGCCGCCGCCGCTCGCAAGCGCCGGCGAGCGTGACGACGCGTTATGTCGTCGGCGATCTTGAGATCGATGTCATCACCCGCACGGTTCGCAGAGCCGGCCGCAAGATCGATCTGCAACCGCGTGAATTCCGCCTGCTTGAATATCTGATGCGCCATGCCGGTCAGGTGGTGACCCGCACCATGCTTCTCGAAAACGTCTGGGAGTATCATTTCGATCCGCAGACGAACGTCATCGACGTTCATATCTCGCGTCTTCGCGCCAAGATCGACAAGGATTTCGGCACCGCGCTGCTGAAGACGATCCGCGGCGCCGGGTATACGATCGCCGAGTCCGATTGACGGCGGGTCGAGGCTTGCCGGCGCCGGCAAGACGCACGATAAGTGATCAGATTCAGTCCTTGAGGCGCGCGCCGTACGCCGCGCCGGCGCGAGCGTGAATGATGCTGCGGCTGCTGCGCACCACCACCTTCAGCTTCACGATCATTTACGTGTTCGTGTTCGCGATCGCTGTCGCGCTGCTCGGCCTGTTGTTCTACCAGAACACCTTCGGCCTGATGTCGAAGCAGACCGACGGGATTGTCGATCAGGAACTGGTCGTCCTGTCGGAGGTTTTCTCTGACGAGGGCGCTGGCGTTCTAAGGCGCGTCATCCGCGAGCGCGCCGCCTGGCGCGACGATGGGCTTTACATGCTGATCGGCGCGCCGTCGGGCGCGGTGCTGTCGGGCAACCTCTCGGCGCTGCCGCCCGAAGCCTTGTCGGCCGGCGAGGGGTTTTTCAATTTTACCTTCGAACGCCCGCGGGTCGATGCGGCGGGACGCGAGGTCGGCGTCGAGACGCGCGAAGCGCGCGGCAAGATCCGCCGCTTCAAGCCGACTCCCGACGCCGAAACGTCGTTCCTGGTTTTTGTCGCGCGTGACATTTCGACAAGGGAAGCCTTGCGCAAACGCAGCCAGGCGCTGATGGCGCGGATTGGCGCGGCGACGATCGGGCTCGGCATCATCATCGGGTTGGTCTTTTCGCGGGCGCTCTTGCGGCGCGTTGATTCCGTCAATCGTACTGCCCGCGCCATAAGGGACGGCAATCTTTCCAAACGCATCGCGCTCACAGGCGCCGGCGACGAAATTGAAAACCTCGCGATCAACCTCAACGCGATGCTCGATCAGATCGAACGGCTGATGAACGGCATGAAGGAGGTTTCGGATAACATTGCGCATGATCTGCGCTCACCCCTGAACCGCATCCGCGGCCGCCTGACCGAAGCGTTGAAGAGCGGGCCCAACGAAAAAGAGCAGGCGCTTCGTTCGACGCTTGAAGACGCCGAGAACATGATCACCACCTTCAATGCACTGTTGACGATTGCGCGGATCGAATCGGGTGAGGGCGCCGGCTCGATGGAAGCGGTCGATCTTGTCGCCATCGCTGAGGAAATGGTCGAGCTTTATGAACCCGCCGCACAGGACGCAGGGTTCATTTTGCAGTTGAAGACCGCACCGGCGCCGCCGGTCCGCGGCGCCCGCTCGCTGATCAGCCAGGCGCTCGCCAATCTCCTCGATAATGCGCTGAAATATGCGGTCGGCGGCACGACAATCAGGATCGATGTCAGGAAGGGTTCTGAGGGCCGCGTGCTGCTCAGCGTCCTCGACGATGGGCCGGGCGTCCCGGAAGAAGAACGCGACAGCGTCCTCAAACGGTTTGTGCGTCTTGAACAGAGCCGCTCAACCCCCGGCAGCGGACTTGGCCTCAGCCTCGTCTCGGCGATTGCCAGGGCCCATCGCGGGTCAATCGCGCTTGGCGATTCATCGGCGGGCGGCGACATGCGCGGCCTGAAAGTAACGATCGCCTTTCCCGCCTTCGACAAGGCATGACCGGAGGGCAGCGCGCGTCGGTATTTGTCAGCCTGCTGCGGACGCGCCTATGAGTAATCCGATGACTGACGACGCGCCTTTATCATCGCTGGGCCGGCTTGCGCCGAGACCTTTTGACGCCGAAGCGGGGACGCGCGCCTGCGCTATTCTTGGCGCGGATGCTCCAGCGCAGGACCTGATCGCCGGCGTTGCGGGATGCTCGCCTTATCTTGCGCGACTAATCGGGCGCTTTCCTGAAATGGCGCGCGCCGCCCTTGATGCTTCGCCGCGCGCCAGCATCGCGCGCGCGGTCGACGCCGCATGGAACGCCGCAGATGAAACCGATCTTGGCGCGCAAATGAAAGCATTGCGCGTCGCCAAGGCGGATGCGGCGTTCTCGATCGCGCTGGCCGAGATTTCCGGCGCCATGACGACGATGGAGGCCGCCGCAGGTCTTTCGGCGTTCGCCGACGCGGCGGCGGGCGCTGCAACGCGGATGGCGCTGCGCCAGGCGATGCGTCTCGGCTTCAAACCGCAAGACGCCGAGCGGCCGGAGGTCAATTCCGGCGTCACCGTGCTGGCGATGGGAAAGCATGGCGCGTTCGAACTGAATTATTCAAGCGACATTGATCTTGTCATCCTCTTTGACAGCGCCAGCGAGACGCTTGGCGGCGGGCTTCACTCAAAACGTATCGCCGTTGCGGTTGCGCGCGCGATCGTCGCGCGCCTCAATGACCAGACAGCTGACGGTTATGTCTTTCGCACCGATCTTCGTTTGCGTCCCGATCCCGGCGTTTCCGCCGCCGCGGTCTCGATCAATGCAGCTGAGACCTATTACGAATCGCACGGGCAGAACTGGGAACGCGCAGCGTTCATCAAGGCCCGCGCGGCGGCTGGCGACATCGCGGCCGGTGAGGAATTCATCCGTCGTCTTCGTCCCTTCATCTGGCGGCGCTATCTCGATTTTGCGGCGATCGAAGAAGTCTATTCGGTAATGCGCCAGATTCACGCATCAAAGGGCGCGGGCGAAGCCGATTTCTTTGGCCATGATCTGAAACGCGGGCGCGGCGGCATTCGCGAGATCGAGTTTTACGTGCAGGCGCAACAGCTGATCTCCGGCGGCAAGAACCCCGCCTTCAGGGTGCGCGCGACGCTCGACGCTTTTGCGGCGCTGGTCGAGGCTGGCGTCGTCGAGCATGGTCCGGCTGACGCGCTGACTGAACGGTACCGTTACCTGCGAAGGGTCGAGCACCGGCTCCAGATGATAGCCGACGAGCAAACGCACCGTATTCCCGCCAATGAAGAAGACGCCGCGCGCCTTTCTGTCTTTCTCGGAGAGGAAAGCCTTGGCGGGTTTCAGGCGCGCTTGCTCGAGACTTTCCGGTCAACACACGTGCTGACCGGTTCGTTGTTCCGTCCCGAGGAACTGCAGGAACAAAAGGACAGCGTCCTCAATTTCGCCGGTGTCGACAATGATCCCGAAACGATTGCAACGCTGAAGCGGCTCGGCTTCGAGCGGCCCGAACAGGTCGCAGACGCTTTCCGCCGCTGGCTCGCGGGTGAAACCAGGGCGACGCGAACGCCGCGCGCCCGCGCGCTCCTGCGAAAGGTCGCGCCGCAACTGATCGAAGCGCTGGCGCGCGCGAGCGCCCCTGATGACGCGTTTGCGGCTTTTGACGGTTTCCTGCGCGGGCTGCCGGCGGGAGTCCAGATTTTTTCGCTGTTTCTCAACCGTCCCGATGTCTTCGAGCGGCTCATTCGCATCATGACCGTATCGCCGTTTCTCGCCAGCGAAGTGGCGCGGCGCACCTATCTCGCCGAAGCGCTGATTGAATCGAGCTGGCCGGATGCAGAGCCGACACGCGACGGCCTCGACGCAAAGCTCGGCGTGCGTCTTGCGGCGGTGGACGGCTATGAAGGATCGCTCAACGCGGTCCGTCGCTGGGCTTCCGAAGAATCCTTTTCTGTGTCCGCCCAACTCCTTGTCGAACTCATCAGCCCGGAAGCCGCCGCCGCCCGCTTCACGCTGATTGCCGACACCGCGCTTTGCGCTTTGCTCGGCAAGGCGAGGCAGGAAACCGAGCGTCAACACGGGACGATCGACGGCGCGCTTGCGGTGGTCGCGCTTGGACGGCTTGGCGCGCGCGCCATGACGGCCGCCTCCGATGTCGACCTCATGTTCATATTCGAAGCGCCGGACGGCGTACGCGCGTCCGGCGCTTCAAAGCTTGACGCGGTTACCTATTTTGCGCGCCTGGTGCGGCGGTTTCTGGCGGCGGTCGGAACGCCGACCGAAGAGGGAATTCTTTACGAAGTTGACACGCAGCTTCGCCCCTCCGGCGCCAAAGGACCGGTCGCCGTCAGCGTGGCGGCGTTTTCGCGTTACTACGCCGACGCCGCGTGGACATGGGAGATCATGGCGTTGACGAAAGCGCGGGTCATTGGCGGCGATGCGGCGCTTGGCGCCCGGATTGGCGACGAGATCGCGGCGATCATCTCCCGCCCGCAGGAGAAGTCGAAGACCGCCGCGGATGTCGACGAAATGCGTGAGCGTCTGCGGGGAGCAAAACCCGCGGTCAGCCCGTGGGATCTGAAAAACGCTGTCGGCGGCTTTGTCGAGATCGACTTCACGGTTCAGTATCTCATTTTGACCAATCCTTCGGCGATGAAGTCTGCAACGGGCCATGACAACGGATCGGCGATCAAGGCGCTGGCGGCGGCGGGCGTTATCAGCGCGCCGCATGCAGGCGCG
>JBGSVH010000037.1:0-6473 GCA_041753055.1 Parvularculaceae bacterium | reverse complement strand
GCGCTGGCGGCGGCGCCGTTTCGGCAGGTTCAACCTTGTCGGCGCCAGCCTTGCCTGCCTCGGCCCTGTCCGTCAGCAGGCCTGCCGCCCTGGCGCGCTGGAAAACGCCAAGCGCCAGCGGCGTCAACCCCGCAATCAGGGCCAGCGCGGTCAAATATTGCAGATCAGCGCCAAAGGCGTTCGTCACAATCGCGGCTGTCGTCGATAGCACCACCAGGGTCAGATACATCGTTGTCACCGCCTGATGGCTCCGGCCCTGACGCACCAGCAGTTGGTAGAGATGCTCCTTGTGTGCTGCGAGGATATTGCGCTTGCGCCCGATCCTGTGGATCAGCGTAAAGCCGACATCATAAATGAACGGCAGGAACGCAATCGGCACAAACAGTCTCGACACCGGTTCGCCGGCGCCGTTTCCGGAAAGGATCGCCAGGGCGGCGATCGCAAAGCCGACGAACTGGCTGCCGCCGTCACCCATGAAAAGCCGTCCGCTGGCAAAGTTGAGCGGCAAATAGCCGAAGAGCGCACAAGCGAGGAACATCGCCGGCGGCGCCCACAGCGCGGCGCCGCCCGCCGTTGCAACCGCGAGTGCTGACAGCACAAACAAGGCGCAGGCGCCCGCGATACCATTGATGCCGTCCATGAAGTTGAACGCGTTCATGAAAGCGACAATCCAGAATACTGTCAGCGGAAAGGCGGCGAGGCCAAGATCGATTGCGCCGACAAATGGCGCCGGGATTGTAGGAACGGCGCCGAAGACCGCAACAAATCCGGCGGCGATCAAAACCTGCGCCAGGAGCTTCAGCTTGGCCCCGATCGGCCGCGCATCATCGACGGCGCCAAAGGCAAAGGCGGCCGCGCCAAACAGCAGGAACGGCGTATAGGAATTTGCAACGCCGTGTTTCGCAAGCAAGGCCGCCTCGAGAATCATCGCGGCGGCAAACCCGCCAAAAATCGCAAATCCGCCAGCGCGCGGGGTAACCCGAACGTGATTTGAACGGCCGTTGGGGCGATCGGGAAAAATGGCTCTGACGGTAACGAATTTGGCGATCGCATAGGCGAACACGCCTGCAATCACCGACGCCGAAGCAATCATCACGACATTCGCCATCGACATTCAGCACACCACTTTCGATGCTCGCAACGTCGCACCCTGAATCCCGGCGCTCATCGACCACCACCCCTTGCCCGACATTTCCTGTTCGGCGCGCCGGGCGGCGGCGGACGAGGAAAACAGGCCAAACACAGTCGCTCCGCTGCCCGACATCCGCGCCGCCAAAGCCCCCGGGCGGAAGGCGAGGCGTTCTATGGCGTTTTGGATCACAGATTGGCGACCGATGGCAATCGGCTGCAGGTCGTTCCGGGTGTTTTCCATGAGCCCTGTGACCTTCCGATAGCCCGCGCCATCGCCTGGCGGGCGGCGAGGCGGGGGCGGATTTGGGTTCAACTGGTCAAAAGCGCGAAAAACAGGCCCCGTCGGCATCGGCACATTCGGATTTGCAAGGCACACCCAAAGCGGCGGCAGAACGGGGCCCGGACTGATGATTTCCCCGGCGCCGCTGACCTGGACCGGACGGCCGTCGAGGCAGGCGGGGATGTCCGCGCCCAAAGAAAAAGCCAGCCGTTTGAGACCCGAACCATGAAGGTCGAGATCCCATAGCCGGATCAGCGCACGAAACGCAGCGGCGGCGTCCGCCGAGCCGCCGCCAATACCCGAAGCGATCGGCAACCGCTTGTCGAGCACCAGGCGCGCGCCGCTTTTCACCCCGGCCGCCGCCTTCAGCAGGCGCGCCGCCCGCAGCACAAGATTGTTTTCTACCGGTTCCCGCGCCAAAGCGCTGGCGAACGGGCCGACGATTTCCAGCGACAGTTCCTCGTCTTTCACGGCGGTCACGACGTCGCCGGCGCCAGCGAAGACGAACAGGCTTTCAAGCGCGTGCAGCCGGTCGGGGCGCAGGCCGCCGACATGGAGGTACAAATTGATCTTCGCTGGCGCGACTTCGCAGATCATCGGCGGGTCACGGCTTGGCCGGCGGCGGCAATGGCGCAAGGCCGGAGACGAGCTTGGCCTCGATCAAGGTGCGGACGCGGTGCGGCGGCGACAATTCCAGCGCCCGGCGCCATTGGAAGCGCGCTTCGGTCTCGCGGCCAAGACGCCAGTAAACATCGCCCAGATGATCCGTTACGGTCGGATCCCCGGGTTCGAGCGAGGCAGCCTTCTCAAGATGGGGAAGCGCCGCTTCAAACTCGCCGCGCTGGAAATACGCCCAGCCAAGACTGTCGGTAATCGCCCCGGACTGCGGCCGCAGCGCCACCGCTTTTTCAATCAGACGAAACGCCTCGTCGAGATTGACGCCGCGTTCAGCCCAGCTGTAGCCAAGATAATTGAGCGCGATCGGTTCTTCCGGCGCGATCTCGACGGCGCGTTTCAAATCCGCTTCCGCGTCGTCGAACCGGTCGAGTTCAATCAGCGACGAAGCGCGGGTGACGTAATTGCGCCAGGCGTCGTCAGGCGGCGGATCGGGCAGACGGGCGATCGTCTCGCCCGCAACTTTCACCGCTTCCTGATGACGCTCCTTGCTGGCGTAGAGCCCGGCAAGGGTCAGGCGCGCCTCATCGGCGCCCTTGTCGCGCCGGATCGCAGATTTAAGAATGCGAAAGGCTTCATCGGTGCGGCCCTCGGCATCGAGGCTGTTGGCGATTTCAATCTGCGCCTGCTCGAACTGCGGCGACGACGCCGCGATCATCCCGAACGCGGCGCGCGCGGCGGCGTAATTGCCATAGACATTATTGATCGAACCGACCAGGCGGCGGGCGTCTGCGAGACCGGGATCGAGATAGACGGACAATTGCGCCAGCGCGAGCGGCAAGTTGAAGGGGCGCTCGGATACCTTGAACCCGGCCTCGCTGGCGCGCTGCATTTCTTCCGCCGACTGCTGCAGGACGTTTCCGGCAAAAAGATAGAGCGCGAGCGCGGCGCCCTCGGTCGAAGAAACATCCGTATACGCCTTTGTCGGCGCATGGCGGTCGATGCGCTGCTGCGCGGCCTCGGCGAGACGGCGGGTCGGTCCACCCTCCTTGCCAAGAATCTGATAATAGTCGCGCGCCTCGTCGGCGTCGCCGTGACGTTCAAGGAAGGCGCCGTAAGCCTCGCGGCCGACCGGCCCGCCAAAGGCGGCGATCGAAACCTGATGGAATTCGCGGGCGGCGTCGATGTCGCCTTTTTCCTCTTCGAGGATCGCCTTGAAGGTCGGATTGAAGCCAGTGAAGACATCCTTGCCGAGATCGAACGCCGCGATACCGGCGTCAGGTCCGGCAAGATCCGCTTCGATCCACGCGCTCGTTAAAAACGCGATCGACTTGGTGAAGGGTTCAGCGAACTCGCCCTTGAGATCCTGACGCGCGCCGACCAGATCGCCGTTCTTCAGCCGGATCGCCGCCAGCGCATATTTGGCGAGACCGTCGGGATCATCGCCGCTTGCAAGCGTCGTCGCATATTGTGCGGCCGCTTCAATTTCGCCGGCCGCCAGATGATAGAGAAACGCATTGCGGACAATATCGAGATCATCCGGATTGGCGGCGACAGCAGCGCCGAAATTATCCGCCGCCGCGTCAATATCATTCAGTCCCGCCGCAAGTTTTCCCGACAGGTAATCACCGGCGCCGGTCTGCGGCGGCGGCGCGGTTTGGCACGAGGCGGCCACGAGCGCCGCGATGGCGGCGACAAGGCTTTTGCGAATGCTCAAATTCCTACTCCTCGCGGTACAAATTACATATTCGGATAGTTCGGGCCGCCGCCGCCCTCCGGCGTTGTCCACACAATGTTCTGCGACGGATCCTTGATGTCGCAGGTTTTGCAATGGACGCAGTTTTGCGCATTGATCTGGAATTTCGGGTCTGCGCCGCCTTCTTCCGTCAAAATCTCATAAACGCCCGCCGGACAATAGCGTTGCGCCGGTTCCGCGTAGCGGGGAAGATTTACGGCAATCGGGATTGACGGGTCCTTAAGCTTCAAATGCGCGGGTTGATTTTCTTCATGATTGACGCCCGAAAATGAAACATTGGTCAGGCGGTCAAAGGTCAAGGTCCCGTCGGGGCGCGGATAATCGATGGCCTGGTGCCTGTCGGCCGTTTCGGTGGCCGCCGCATCGGTTTTTCCGTGTTTCAACGTCCCGAAAATGGAAAACCCGGGGATCAGCGTATTGGTCCACAAATCGAGGCCAGAAAGGCCGATGCCGCCGACGAGTGTGCCGAATTTCGACCAGAGCGGCTTGGCGTTGCGCGCTTTTTTGAGCTCGCGCTTGACCGGCGAGGCGTCATAGGCGGCTTCATAGGCGTCGAGGAGATCGCCCTGGCGGCCCGCGCCAATCGCCTCGAACGCCGCATCCGCGGCCATCATGCCGGTCAGCATCGCATTATGATTGCCCTTGATGCGCGGCACATTGACGAATCCCGCCGAGCATCCGATCAGCGCGCCGCCCGGAAAGGCGAGTTTCGGCACCGACTGGTAGCCGCCTTCCGTGATCGCGCGCGCGCCATAGGCGATGCGCTTGCCGCCCTCAAGCAGGGCGGCGATCTCCGGATGCGTCTTGAATTTCTGAAATTCCGCATACGGATAGAGGTAGGGGTTTTTGTAATTGAGATGAACGACAAAGCCCAGTGCGATGGTGTTGTCGTCGTAATGATAAAGAAAAGAGCCGCCGCCGGCGTCGTTCTTCAGCGGCCAGCCAAAAGTATGCTGGACGTGGCCGGGGCGCGCCTTGTCGGGGTGAATTTCCCATAGCTCCTTGAGGCCGATGCCGTATTTCTGCGGGTCGCGGCCATCCTGCAATCCGAAGCGTTCGATCAGCTGTTTGGCGAGCGAACCGCGTACGCCCTCGCCGATCAGGACATATTTGCCGCAAAGCTCCATGCCGGGTTCGTAATGATCCGTCTTCCGACCATCCTTGCCGACGCCAACCTCGCCGACAATAACGCCCCTGACCGACCCGTCATCGCGATAAAGCAGCGCAGACGCCGCCATGCCGGGATAGATCTCGACGCCGAGCGCTTCGGCCTGTTCGGCGAGCCAGCGGCAGAGATTGCCCATCGACACGATATAATTGCCGTGGTTCTTCACCATCGGCGGCATCGCGAAGACCGGCAGGTCGATCGATCCCGACGGCCCCATCAGCTTGAAGGTCTCGGAGGTGACTGCAACGGTCACCGGCGCATCCTTGTCCCGCCAGCCGGGGAAGAGCGCATCAAGTCCCGATGGATCAAGGACGGCGCCGGAAAGAATATGCGCACCGACTTCAGAGCCTTTTTCGACGACAACGACGGAAAGCTCGGCGCCGGTTTCGGCCGCGCGCTGTTTCAGCCGGATTGCCGCTGAAAGCCCCGCCGGCCCGGCGCCGACGATCACGGTATCGAAATCCATGCTTTCGCGGACGGGCGCGTCTTCAGCCATCGATCTACCCTCTTAGATTGTCTCGCCGTTCGGCGCCTGTCCTGACAGAATTTTTGCTTTTGGCAAAATTCCCCGGCAAATGCCATGTTGAGCGCCCGTCGGTCCGGACAGCGATAACAGCATGAATCCCGTGATTTTCGTCATTCTTTGTTTCGTCTGCGTGGCGGGCCTTGTTGATGCGGAGCGCAAAGGCCGCGATGACCTGAAACGACTTTTCAAGCCGGCGGCGTCGGTCTGCTTCGTCCTTGCCGGCGTCGCGGCCGGAGGGCTTGGCGACAGATTTGGCCAGACCATTCTCACCGGCCTCGTTTATTGCGCGATCGGGGATATCCTTCTTATTCCCAAATCCGGACGATGGTTTCTCGCCGGCATGACGGCATTCGCGCTCGGCCACGCGGCTTATATCGCCGCCTTCCTGAGCGGCGGCTATTCGGTGACGCCTGCCGTCATCGGCGGCGCGCTGGCCGCGACCGCCTTTTCAGGCGGGCTTGTCCTTTGGCTGTGGCGCGAGCTTGGACCATTTCGCGCGCCGGTAATCGGATACTCAATCATCATCAGCGCGATGGTCGCGGCGAGTATCGCCCACTGGGCGGCGCAACCGTCACCGGCCAGCGCCGGGCTTGTCCTCGCCGCCGCAGGCTTTGCGCTGTCGGACCTGTCGGTCGCCCGCGACCGCTTTCGAAAACCGGAATTCATCAACATCCTGTGGGGCTTGCCCTTATATTACGCCGCGCAATGCCTGTTCGCGGTCAGCATTTGACCTCCACCCATTCCTGTGATGCCTATAGAGGATGCAGGCTGACGAAAATTCGGACGCGGCGCGGGCGCTGCTCCGCTGGTATGTGGATGCGGGCGTCGATGAAGCGGTCGCGGCGTCGCCAGTCAATCATTTCGAAACGGCGACGAAGCCGGCGCCGACTGCTATTCCGCGCCCGCAGGCAGCGCCGGTAAAGACAGCGCCCGTGACCGTCATCGCGCCGGCCCTGCTGCCTAGCGCCGATGAAGCGGCAAGCCTTGCGGAGCGGAC
>JBGSVH010000036.1:0-5848 GCA_041753055.1 Parvularculaceae bacterium | reverse complement strand
GCGGAAGCGCAAGCCGTCGCCGCCGCCGGCGCCGTTTCAAACGAACGCAGCCGCGGGCCCTATATGTCCATGATCAATGGTTTGCTCTACGGCGACGACCCGGTGAAACAGGGCTTTGTCCGCAATGGCAATGAATTCATTCATCCCGGCATGGGGCTTGCGTTTTCGGTTCCGCAGGAATTCAAGCTTTCAAACACCTCGTCTGCGGTTGCCGGACGCTCGCAAAGCGGCGGGCAGATGCAGTTTACCGGCGCCAATTCGTCCGAATCGCCGGCGGCGCTGATTGAAGGCGGCATCTCGAAATCGCTTGGCGTCGCCCTGGCGCCGGCGCGCAATATCACTGTCAATGGGCGCCAGGGCGCGGTCGGCTCGGCGCGTGCGCAAACGCAAGGCGGGGCTGTCGACGTGCAGGCATTCGTCATTCGCTGGGAAGGAACGACGAATTACATTTTCCTGTGGGTGACACCCGCCAATGATACGCAGCGCCTTCAGCAGGGGATCAACAATTCGATTGCTTCACTGCGGACCATCGACCCGAAGTCCGTTCAGGTTCCCAAGGCGCAGCGGATCAATGTCGTAACGGCTGGATCGCGCGATACGGTGTCCGGCCTTGCCGCCAAGACGTCGTTTCCGGACTATAAGCCGGAGCGTTTTGTCGTGTTGAACGGGCTTCTTGACATCAATGACCTTCGCGCCGGGCAAAGCGTCAAGCTTGTGCAATAACGAAGTCGCCGTTCTCGGCCTTGCGTGTTCGATTTGACCGCAGGTGCTGCAAATCGCGGCTGACGACGCCGCGCCCGTGCGCGCCTGGCGTTCACACCAAGGCAACTGCAATATTCCCGATTGTTGATGGCTTTTGCCCGCAGTCATCCAAATTGTGGCGCAGGACTATCCAAATTCAGCCGCATCAAGGCTAGACTGGGGTGTCGCCTGAATCCTTGAGGGAACCAGTCTCGTGAGCGCGGTCATGTATGTTCTGTGCCTGGCGATTCAAGCCGCCGCCGCAGATGAAATTATTGTTAGCGCTGAGCGCCGGGAAACGCCGAAATCCGAAGCGCCGCTCAGCATTTCAACCGTTGGCGATGACGAAGTCCTCCGGATCAACGCTGACCACCCGTCTGAGGTCCTGAACCGGGTGGCCGGCGTTCTGATCAATCGCGGCAATGGCCAGGAGCACCTGACAGCGATCCGCTCGCCGGTGTTGACCGGCGGCGCGGGCGCCGGATCGTTTCTTTATCTTGAAGACGGCGTGCCGCTGCGATCGGCGGGCTTCGCCAATGTCAACGAACTGTTCGAGGCGCACACGGAGATTGCTGAGCGCCTGGAAATTGTCCGCGGGCCATCGGGCGCCGCCTATGGCGCCAACGCCATCCATGGCGTCATCAATGTCGTAACGCGCGCGCCGCAGGAAAGTCCGTCCTATCTTGCTGAAACCACCGTCGATACGATCGGCCGGATCAAGGGACGCGGATTTTTTTCAGACACGATTGGCCGGCAGGGATTTTTCGGCGGCGTATCCGTTCTCAATGACCCCGGCTTTCGCGATGACAGCGGCGTCGACCAACAAAAGATTTCGCTGCGCCATGATTTCAGCGGCGATGGAATTACGGTCCGCACGATTCTTGCCGGCTACAATCTCAATCAGGAAACAGCCGGATTTGTGCAAGGGGCGGCCGCCTATCGCGACCATGCGCTTCGCCGCACCAACGCCAACCCCAATTCCTTTCGCGACGCAAAGGGCGCGCGGCTATCAAGCCGCATTGATGTCGATGTGGGCGAGGGGCTGACGCTTTCGATGACCCCTTACGCGCGCTGGAACGACATGGCGTTCCTGTTGCACTTCTTTCCTTCCCAGGCGCTCGAGACAAATTCGCACTGGAGCGTCGGCGCGCAAAACGCACTCTATGTTGACAAAGGCGCGCTCTCGACGATCGTCGGCTTCGACGCGGAATACACAAAAGGCGCGTTGACGGAGTTCCAGTCGATCCCCGATGTCTTTTCCTACACGCAGGGACTCCATTACGACTATGGAGTTGCGGCGACATCGCTGTCGCCGTTTGCGAGCGTGACAGCGGAAATCGCGCCGCGTCTCAAGGCGACCGCCGCGGCGCGGCTGGATTACACATCCTATGACTATCAAAATCGCACCGCATCCGGTGTCGTCGGCCGTTTTCTTCGGCCAGACGACCGCACGGACCGCTTCACCACGGTCAGTCCGAAATTTTCACTCGCCTATGACGCGGGCGCCGCCGTCGTCTATGCGAGTTACGCAAGGGGGGCGAGGCCGCCGCAAACGAGCGATCTATACCGGCTGCAAATCAATCAGACGGCGGATCCGGCAAATCCCGAATCGATTGACGCCTTTGAACTGGGCGTCAAAGGGCGTTCGGGATTTCTCCGGTATGAGGCGGCGGGATATTACATGTGGAAGCGAAATTTCTTCTTTCGCGATGCGGACGGTTTCAACGTCAACAATGGCCGCACGCGCCATCTTGGCGGCGAGGCCGAAATATCTGCTGATCTCCCGTATGGGTTCGCCGTCGACGGCAATGTAGGTTACGGCCGCCACACGTATCGGTTTGACCGGCCGGTGCTGAGCTTGCCACAAGCGACCGAGACGATCACCTTTGGCGATGATGTCGACACCAGTCCGCGCTGGATCGCGGGGCTGCGGGGCCGGTGGGCGCCGGAGGGCGGACCGGTTTCCACCGAGATCGAGTGGTCTTATCTCGACAAGTATTTCATCGATGCCGCGAACACCGCCATTTATCCTGGCCACAGCATCGTTAATTTGCGCGGCGCCTTTGCCTTTTGTGATCGCGTGACCGCGACGGTCACGCTTCGCAATGTCTTTGACAAGCTTTATGCCGAACGCGCGGACTTCGCCTTTGGAAACGAACGCTATTTTCCGGGCGAAGGCCGTGTCGCATCGTTCGGCCTGAGGATTGCATCATGAAAATTCCGCCTCCTGAATTCGGCGAACCGATGGAGCCGGCGCACCCTTCCGAGGCGGCTCGCCGCCTTCTTGCCTTGCGACGGTCATCGTCTGCGGACCGGATGACCGGGCCGGGGCCGGACCCGGAGACGCTTGAGGCGCTATTGACGATTGCCGCGCGCGTTCCCGATCATCGCCGCGTCTTTCCGTTCAGGTTCATTGTTGTCGAGGGCGATGCGCGTCTGCGCGCCGGTCACATACTCGCGGCGCGATTTGCGGCGACGACGCCCGATGCGACGGCGGAGAAGATCGAGGTAGAGCGAAACCGCTTCGCTCGTGCGCCGGTAGTGATTGCGGTTGTCGCCTGCATCGACAAGGCGCACCGGACGCCCGAATGGGAGCAGACGCTGACCAATGGCGCGGTCTGCCTCAATCTGCTGCTGGCGGCGTCCGCCTACGGATTTGCGGCGAACTGGCTGACAGAATGGTGCGCCTATGATGACGGCGTCAAGAAGGGGCTGGGCCTCAAACCGGATGAAAAAATCTCGGGATTCGTTTATATAGGCAAAGCCTCAGAGCCGCCGAGGGAACGGCAAAGGCCGGCGATGGCCGATATTGTAAGCCGGTTTTGAGTGCGAGTTGACGAGAACGTGAACCCTAATTCAGGCGAAGTCGGCAGACGAAGCGCCTACCCTTGGGCCGAGTGAATCATAAGATCGGAGAGGAATGATGCGAAACGAAATTCTAATGGCGGCTGGCGCTCTGACGCTTCTTGCAGCGTGCAGCAAGGAGCAGGCGTTGGCTCCCGAAGCTTCGGTGGCGCAGCTGGCGCCTGTCGCAGAAGTGGCGCCAGTTGAAGCGAAATTCGATGCATCTGCGGCGCCGGCAGGCGATTACAAAACTGATCCGCGCCACGCCTACGTCACTTTTTCCTATGACCACATGGGGTATTCTCATCCCTCGGTCCGCTGGGGCGACTGGTCTGCGGATCTCAGCTGGGATCCGGCGGCCCCGGAACGCTCCAGCGTCACCGCAACGATCAAGGTCGCCTCGGTTGATACAGGCGTTCCGCAGCTAGACGACCATATGAAAAGCGCTGACATGTTCGACGCAGAAAGCTATCCGACAATCACTTTCAAGAGCACGGGCCTTACTTTGACCGGCGGATCGTCGGCGACCATGACCGGCGATTTGACCATCAAGGGTGTGACCAAGCCGGTGACCCTTGATGTGACCATCAACAGGGCCGCCAATGACGATTTCGCCAAGGCGTATAAGCTTGGCTTTTCGGCGAGGGGGGTTTTGAAGCGTTCGGATTTCGGCGTTGATCTTTATGTCCCGATGGTGGGTGACGACGTCACGTTTGCGCTTGAGACCGAATTCATCATGCCCCGGGAGCCAGCGGCCGAACAATGAGCCATCAATCGCAAGACCGATATACAAGCGTCGCCATTATCCTCCACTGGCTCATCGCCCTTCTCGTGATTGGCCAGCTCGCCGGCGGGATTTACATGCACAAACTGCCGGACACTGACGCGGCGCTGAAATTCGAACTTTATCAGCTCCACAAGTCGTCCGGGATTACCATCCTGCTGTTAACGCTGGTCCGCCTTGGCTGGCGCTTGACCCATAAAGCGCCGCCGCTTCCGGCGGCGATGGCGGGCTGGGAAATACTTGCGGCGCGCGGCGCTCATGTCGGGTTTTACATTTTGCTCATTGCAATGCCGCTGGTCGGATGGGCGATTGTATCCTCGTCGCCGCTCGCCGACAGCGTGCAGACCTATCTATTTGGGGTCATTCACTGGCCGCACCTGCCGTTCTTTGAAGGCGTCGCCGACCGCAAGGGGTTATCGCACGACATCGCGGAAATACATGAGTATCTCGGCTTTGCGATGATTGGCCTTATCGCCCTTCATGTCGGCGCCGCGCTGAAGCATCAATTCATCAATCGTGATACGGTGTTGGCGCACATGCTTCCCATTGCCCGGAGGCGCGCGTGAAGGCGATCTTGCTCGCTGCGAGCGTAGGCGCGGCGCTGCTTGGCGGATGCGGATCGAAAGCGGACAGCACCGCGGCGACTGTTTCCGAACCGGCGACGGCCGCGAACGCGGCGCCGCCTTCAGCATCGACTGAGTCCGAGCCCGCTGTCGCGCCGCCGGAAAAAGATGTCGTTGCGGCCAGCGCGGCCGAACCTTCCACGCCGTTTAATTGGACGGTCGACAAGGCGAAAAGTCGAATTGAGTTTACCGGCTCGCAAACGGGAAAAGATTTTACCGGCTCGTTCGCAGACTATGAGGCGGCAATCAGGCTTGATCCCGCCGATCTTTCTTCGGCGCACATCAAAGTGACGATCGACATGGCGTCCGCCGAAACCGGCGACCGACAGCGTGACGACGCCCTGCCGTCATCCGACTGGTTCTCGGTCAAGGATTTTCCAACAGCCGTCTTTGATGCGACCGAAATACGGGCGGTCGGCGCCGGGTACGAAGCGCTCGGGAAACTGACGATCCGGGGCGTATCGAAGGATCTGATCTTGCCGTTTTCGCTGGCGATTGCCGGGGACCGGGCGAAGGCGGAGGGTGCTGTTTCCCTGCTCCGAACCGATTTCGGCGTCGGTCAGGGCGACTTTTCGACCGGCGAATGGGTTGGTCTCGATGTCAAAGTGGCGATCCATATAGAGGCGGCGCGATAGCGCGCTCCTGCGACGACGGGCGGGTATCGCCGCCGCCGCCGGGCCGCTAAAATGCCGTAGTGTTTTCGGAAACTGACTGCGGGCCGGAGGACACCCGGCTTGCTTTGCGGTGCGTTGGAAGGACTGGACTATGCGTTACTTGATTCTCGTTGTCGCCGCTGTGCTGATTGCGGCTCCCGCGGCGGCGCAGGCGCCAAGGCCGCCTGCGGCGGAAATGAAGG
>JBGSVH010000035.1:0-12041 GCA_041753055.1 Parvularculaceae bacterium | reverse complement strand
GCAGGTCCAGCCGCGCGCCGTGTGGCGGCTGCTGCGGTTGTCGCGGGCGGCGACGCGGTCAAATCCGTTGGCCGCGCGGTTGCATCGCCGGTTCGATTTGTCGTCCTGTTGGCTGGTCTTGGCGTATTCGCCCTGACCGGGATCGGCCTTTATGACGTCGAGTGGGCGGGCGGACTGGTCGCCGGCGTGCTTGTCGCGACGACCTTTTTTCTCGGCATGCGAAAGCTCCGCAAAAGCCTTGTTCCAAGCCGGATCCGGCCTTCGCGTTAACGGCTGATTAACCAATAAAAACAATGGATTAAACAATGGAAAGAAGGCCAAACGCCTCATTTCCGCCGCATTGAATCGCAATAGTCGTCATCAGCTTCATTGAGCCTCTCTGACGCTTCCTGCACCCAAAGCCGCCCGGTCTCTCGCCCCGCACCCAAGAGACCGGGCGGTTTTAATTTTTGCGGATTTGCGCGAAATTTCAGGCGTTTTTGTTGCAGAGATCAGGCGCATCAAGATAGGCAGGCGGAATGCCTCCCTTGCGCGTCGCCCCCTCGATATTGTCCGCCGATTTCTCCCGCCTCGGGGAGGAGATCGCCGCTGTCGCCAAAGCGGGCGCCGATTTCATCCATGTCGATGTGATGGACGGCCATTTTGTCCCGAACCTCACCATCGGTCCCCTGGTCGTCAAGGCGATCCGCAAGGCGACGAGCCTTCCCTTCGACGTTCACCTGATGATCTCGCCGGTCGATCCCTACATCGAGGCGTTCGTCGCGGCTGGCGCCGACATCCTGACCGTTCATCCGGAAGCCGGACCGCATCTTCACCGCACCGTGCAGGCGATCAGGGCCGCCGGCGCCAAGCCCGGCGTCGCGCTTAATCCCGGAACTCCGGTTGCCGCAATCGCGCCTGTCCTCGGCGACGTCGATCTCATCTTGGTGATGAGCGTCAATCCCGGTTTCGGCGGTCAGGCGTTCATTCGCTCGCAGCTCCAGAAGATTGAGATCATCCGCAAACTGATCGATTCTTCGGGGCGCGACATCATGCTGGAAGTCGATGGCGGGGTGAACGTCGAAACGGCGAGGGACGCCGCCGCCGCCGGCGCTGACGTGCTGGTTGCCGGCTCCGCCGTTTTCCGCGGCGACCCATCGCACTATGCGGCGAACATCGCCGCGCTGAAAGGCGTGAAATAACAGTGGTGTCCGTTTCGCGTAAAAACCCGGACCGCGAGCTGACCGCAGGCGTTGCGCGCAGAATGCAGCGCGCCTGGGGCGAGAGCCCTTTTTATCAGGCGCAGCTCAATGGCCCTGCGCCCGACCGTCTTGCGCTGAAGCCAGTCGATCCCTACGGCCCCGACAAGGCGCTTGGCGACGCAGTGATCAGCGGACGGTTGACGATTGGCGCGGAAGCGGTCGATTGCGAAGGCGAACTTGAACATTTGTGGTTGCTTGCTGGCGATGCAGGGCCGCTGCACGATTTTCTGCATCGTTTTGTCTGGCTTCGCCATCTCGCAGCGCTCGGCGCGCGCGGCCGCGAACCGGCGCAGCGTCTTGCGGAGGCGTGGTTTGTCGCCAATGAAAAATGGTCGCCGGTCAGCTGGGAGCCTTATACGACCGGCGAAAGGCTGATCCATCTTTGCTGCCACGGGCAGGTGGTGATCGCCAGAGGCGACGCGCTGTGGCGCAGCCGCGTATTGACATCGATGGCGCGCCAGACGCGGCACCTTGCGCGCGCCGGCCATCGCGCCGGTGCGGCGCATGAACGGCTGATGACGGCGATGGCGTTGACGGTGGCGGCGCTGGCGCTGCCGGGCTGCGAACCGGAAGCGGAGAAGGGTCTTGAACTCCTGCGCCGCGAGCTCCGCCTGCAGATCCGTCCCGACGGCGGCCATGTCAGCCGCAATCCGTCGCGCCAGCTTGAACTGGTCGTCCGTCTGCAGATGGTGCTGAAAGCGCTCGAAGCGCGCCGCATGCCGACGCCGGGATTTCTTCGCCACATGATCGGCCGTGCGGCGGCTCATGTGCAGCTCTTCCGCGCCGGCGACGGACGGCTGGCGATATTCAATGGCGGCTTTGAAGATGACGGCGCCGCGCTGACGGCGGCGCTCACCTCTGTTGATGAAGCCGCCGAACCGACCGGCTTTGCCCGCCATTCGGGGTTCCAGCGTCTGGAAGCGGCGCGCAGCGTTGTTATCGCCGACATTGGCGCAGCGCGCGGCGGCGCGGCGACGCCAAGCGCCTTCCAGAGCAGCGCCTCGTTTCACTTTTCCTCCGGCCGCGCGCGCATTGTCGTCAATTGCGGGTCCGGCTCGCAGCTTCCCGGCGAATGGGCCGCATCGCTGCGACAGGCGGCGGCGCATTCGACTTTGTCGACTGAACCGCGCGAGGCGGGGGCGGCGCTGTTTCGCAACGCGCTGATCACGCATCGCCGCGCCGAAGATCCGCGCGGTCATCTTCTCGAAATTGAGCGATCGCTTGGCGGCGACCAGGAAGCTTTCAAACACATCAGGCGGTTTTATCTCGCGGTCAGGGGCGATGATCTGCGCGGAGAAGACCGGCTCGTCGGCGCCAACGCCGCAATCAGGGCCGGATGGCGATTGCGCTTTCATCTTCACCCGGGCGTCAGGGCGTCGCTCGCTCGTGACGGGCGGTCGATCATTGTCGCCCTGCCGAACCGCGAAGGGTGGCGTTTCCGCTCCAATTGTCTCAATCTCGAAATTGCGCGCAGCGTCTATTGCGGCGGCGGAGGGCTTCCCCAGTCGACCGAACAGATTGTCATTGGCGGCGGCTTGGAGAGCGCTGACGGAGGGGATATTGTCGTCCGCTGGAGTTTCCGCCGGATGGAAAATACCTGATGGCGGTCGATTTTTGGCCGGTTGACTTCTGTGCGGTATTGGCGGGAAATTCGCTTGCCAGTCCGAGGGGAAACTGGCGTATCTGGCGAGTTGAAGAAAGCCGAGGGGAGCGTCGCGTATGTTTGAGAAATTCTTCTCCGGATTGCGACGCGCGGCGGGCCTGACGTCGCCGCCAAAAACGCTCAATGATTTTGATATTTCAAACCTGCTTGACCGGCCGCAGCGTCGCATTGATTTGCGCGCCGCAAGCAAGCTCATCCACGGAAAGCGCGTTCTCATCACCGGCGCCGGGGGCACCATCGGTTCGGAACTGGCGCGCCAGACGGCGGGCTTTGCACCAGCGAAGCTCGCGCTTCTCGATAATTCTGAATTCAACCTCTATCAGATCGACATGGAGCTGCGCGAAGCAGGCCATGGCGATATTCTGTACACGACGCTCACCGACGTCTGCCGCGTAGAGCATCTCTCGCGCGTTTTCGATGCGGTAAAGCCGGAGATTGTTCTGCACGCCGCGGCCTTCAAGCATGTGCCGATCGTTGAACAGAACCGCTGCGCCGCCGCCCTCGTCAATGTCCTCGGCGCCAAGTTGGTCTTTGATGCGTCAACGCGCGTCAAGGCGGAAACGGTGGTTTTCATTTCGACCGACAAGGCGGTCAATCCGTCGAGCTTCATGGGTGCAACAAAACGAATCGCCGAGCTATACGGGCAGGCGCTTGACGTCGCCCAGAGCGAGACGCGCTTTACAACGGTGAGGTTCGGCAACGTCTTTGGATCGACCGGGTCGGTCGCGCCGCTGTTTACGCGCCAGATCGCCAATGGAGGGCCGATTACCGTCACCCATCCCGACATCAAGCGCTTTTTCATGACAACCAAGGAAGCCGTGCAGCTTGTGCTGCAGGCGGCGAGCCTTGAGAGCGGCGAGAAATCAATCGTCAGCCATGACGGCCGGATTTTTGTCCTCGACATGGGCGAGCCGGTGCTCATTCTCGATCTCGCCCGGCGAATGATCGAAGCCTCCGGCCTCGTTCCCGGCCAGGATATCGAAATCCGCTTCAGCGGCCTGAGGCCCGGCGAGAAGCTCTTCGAGGAGATCTTTCTCGATACGGACAAACTGATTCGAACCGGCGCTGACGGGGTCCTTCTCGGCTCGCCGGCGATGATCGACTTGCCGCTGCTCAATCCGCGCCTGACCGACGTCGTCAAGGCGGCGCTGCAAGCGGACCAGAAGTCGCTCGACGAGGCCGTCCACGCGCTGGTGCCGGAATTTTCCCCAGCGCTCGGCGAGGGGCAAAGCGCGAAACACTCGCCGCACTAGCGCTTGCGGGGTTGTGACGCAGCGGTCGCTTCGCTAAAGCTCGCCCGAAATTCTTCGGAGCACTTTTGATGACGAATGTGACGCCGGTCAGGCGCGCCCTCCTTTCCGTTTCCGACAAGACGGGGCTTGAACCCTTCGCCAAACGGTTGGCGGCCGCGGGCGTCGAAATGGTCTCGACCGGCGGCACGGCGGCGGCGCTCAGAAAAGCCGGGCTCATGGTGCGCGAGGTTTCGGATTTGACCGGCTTTCCGGAAATGATGGACGGGCGTGTCAAGACGCTTCACCCTAAAGTGCATGGCGGTCTTCTCGCCTTGCGCGGTAACGCAGACCACGTCGCGGCGATGAAGGCGCATGACATCCCTGCCATCGATCTTCTGGTGGTCAATCTCTACCCGTTTGAGAAAACCGTCGCCGGAGGCGCCGATTACGAAACTTGCGTTGAAAATATCGATATTGGCGGGCCTGCGATGATCCGCGCCGCCGCCAAGAACCATGGCGGCGTCGGCGTCGTCACCGATCCCGATGATTACGAGATTGTTGCGGGTGAAATTGAAACAAAGGGCGGTCTGACGTTTGCAACGAAACAGCGCCTTGCCGCCGCCGCCTATGCGCGCACGGCCGCCTATGACGCTGCAATCTCGACATGGTTTGCGGGCGAGCTGGGCGACGTTTTTCCAAAGCGCTATGCAATCGCGGGAACGCGAGTCCAGACGCTGCGCTATGGTGAGAACCCGCATCAGGAGGCGGCGTTCTATCAAAGCGGGGCCATGCGGGTTGGCGTCGCGACCGCGCGCCAGCTGCAGGGCAAGGAGCTTTCCTACAATAATCTCAATGACACCGACGCCGCTTACGAACTGATCGCAGAGCTTGGCGGTGAAAAGCCGACCGTCGCCATTATCAAGCACGCAAATCCTTGCGGCGTTGCGTCGGCGGCGACCATGAGCGCGGCGTACGATCTCGCCTTGCGCTGCGATCCGGTTTCGGCGTTTGGCGGCGTCATCGCGCTCAACCGCCGGCTCGACCGGGCGACGGCGGAAAAGATCACCGCGATATTTTCCGAGGTCATCATCGCGCCGGAAGTCGATGACGATGCGCTGGAAATAGTGAAGGCGAAAAAGAACCTTCGCGTTCTCGCTGCTGGCGGCGTTCCCGATCCGTCGGAGAAGGGCCTCGTCATGCGCCCGCTCGCGGGCGGGTTCTTGTTACAGTCGCGCGATTGGGGCCGCATCCATGAGCGCGATCTGAAGGTCGTGACCAAAAGAGCGCCGAGCGCTGCTGAAATGCGCGATCTCGTTTTTGCGTTCCGCGTCGCCAAGCACGTCAAATCGAATGCGATTGTCTATGTAAAAGACGGGGCGACGGTCGGCATTGGCGCGGGCCAGATGAGCCGCGTCGATTCAAGCCGGATCGCGGCGCATAAATCGGCGGACGCCGCGAAGGCGGCAGGCCTGGCGGCGCCGCTCGCCAAGGGCTCCGTCGTTGCCTCGGACGCATTCTTTCCGTTTGCGGACGGACTTCTTGCCGCCGCCGAGGCTGGCGCAACCGCCATCATCCAGCCGGGCGGATCGATGCGCGATGACGAGGTGATCAAGGCGGCGGACGACGCAGGTCTCGCCATGGTGTTCACCGGCATGCGTCACTTCAGGCATTAGAAGATGAATTAAGTCGTTGCCATTTTCTTCCTTGCACTCGCCGCTTGCGCGACAACGCCGACCCCGCCGCCAGCCCCCGTCCTGTCAGAGGCAACGCCGATCGTCATCGGCGAACAGCGCATCGTTCATTCGGCGGCGCTCGGCGATGATCGGCAAATCAATATCTGGGTGCCGCCGTCCTATGGAAAATCCGACAGGCGCTATCCGGTCCTGTATCTGATCGACGGCGGGCTTGCGCAGGACTTTCCGCACATCGCCGGCCTTACGCAATATGGTGCGGTAAGCGGGATGTTCGAAGAGATGATTGTCGTCGGCATCGAAACCAGAGACCGGCGTGCGGACCTTACATGGCGCTCGACCGATCCCGCCGAGAATGTGGATTTCCCGACCAACGGCGCCAGCTTTCTATTTCGTGGGTTCCTCACCGAGGACGTGAAACCGCTGATCGAAGCGAAATACCGGACGAATGGCGACGACGCGCTGATCGGCGAAAGCCTCGCCGGCCTTTTCATTGTCGAGACTTTCCTGAAACAGCCGGCGGCGGCGGATGTCTTCATTGCGATCTCCCCGAGCCTTTGGTGGGATAACGGCTCTCTCGGCAAGGAGGCCAAAAAGATCCTCGACGATTATCCGCAAGGCGAACGCGAAATTTATCTGGCCATCGCCAGCGAAAAAGGCGCGATGCGCGAAGCGATGCTGGCGGTCGTCAAGGCGCTCAAAAAAGAAAAGCCCAAGGGCGTCGCCTGGATGTTTTCAGACCGCCCCGATCTTGAACACTCGACCATCTATCACCGCGAGGCGCTGGAAGCGCTGGTCTGGGCGTTTCCGCGGAAGGAAGAAGCGAAGTAAGAATTCGCCTCTACTTCACAGCCGTCCTTTCGACGAGATCTGCAAGTTTGGTGCTTAACAACGATAATTTGCCAACGCTCATCCCGGCGCCGATGTCGAGATCGGCGACAAATTTTTCGTAGCGGTCGACGGCGAGTTGGTTCTTGCCGCGCCAGTCGGCGAACAAGGGATCGAGCCAGTCTTTCGCAGCGCCCTTCGGTTCGGCTTTTGCAAAGGCTGCAAAGGACTTCGTCAGCGCGCCCTGACGCTGCGACAGCTCTTCAGTAAGGCGCTTGACCGCCAGCTGGTCGAAATGTCCGTCGGGCATCGCGGCCTTGGCGGCGGCGCGCGCCGGTTCGATCTGGACGCGGTGGCCGATCGCAAAGAAGAGGCCGCCGACGGCGCCGGCCGACCATTTGGTGTCGCGCGATAGATTGACGATGTCGAACGCGAATTCGAGCGCCGGCATCAGCGCCGCCTGTTCCGCAAGCGCGTTCGGCGCGCCGTACTGCTTCCAGAAGGCGATGCGCGTCTGCAAGGCGGTTGCGGGGGCCGGCGGCAGGATTTCCGGCAACGCTTTTTTTAGCGCCTGGATCGGCTCATAGTATTGTTCGACAAGGCCGGCGACGCCGCGCTTGGCGAGCGCGTTCGACGCCTCGACATCGCTGACAATCTTGTGCACCTGCTCGGCGAGAAGATCGACGGCGGTGTTGTAAAGAGCAGTCTGCAGAGCGGCCGGCGCCTTGTTATCAAGCGCGTCGACGGCCGCGCCATAGGCGCGAAGATCGAGAATCCGCCGCGCCGATTCATAGCTGAGCGAAATATCGGGAATGCTGGCTCCGGAAACTTCCATCAACTGGTTGACGAACGTCGCGCCGCACGTATCGACGATCTCGTTGGAAAGACGCGTGGCGATGATTTCGCGTTTCAGGCGATGGCCGGCGATCGCCTTGGTGAATTTATGCGTTTCGTCGGGGAAATAGAAACTGAGTTCGCGATCGAGCGAGGGATCGTCGGGCGCTTTCGACAGCAGCAGCGCTTCGTAAATGTGCATCTTGGCGTAAGCGAGGAGTACGGAAAGCTCCGGCCGCGTCAGCCCGGCGCCGGCGGTCTTGCGCGCCGCAACCGCCTTGTCATCGGGAAGCCCCTCAACCAGGCGGTCAAGGCGCCCTTCAGATTCAATCGCGACCATGAAGCGGTTATAGGCGTCGATATCCTGCGCCGCCGTTACCTGCATCAAGGACAGCGCGCGCGTCTGGTCGTAATTATGCGCAAGCACATGATGGGCGACGTCTTCCGTCATTTTCTTCAACAGCGCATTGCGCGAGCCGGCTTTCAACTCGCCATTCTCGATGGCGCCGGACAGAAGGATCTTGATGTTGACTTCATGGTCGGAGGAATCAACGCCAGCCGAATTGTCGATGGCGTCGGTGTTGATCCTGCCGCCGGCAAGCGCAAAGGCGATGCGGCCGGCCTGGGTCAGCCCAAGATTGGCGCCTTCGCCGATGACATTCATGCGCATTTCGTCAGAAGTGATGCGAATGGCGTCATTGGCGCGGTCGCCGACGCGGGAATTGTCTTCATTCGGCGCCTTGAAATAAGTGCCGATGCCGCCGAGCCAGAAAAGTTCGACGGGTAGTTTCAAGATCGCCCGCATGATTTCCTGCGGCGTTGCGGCGTCTGCCGAAAGCTCGAGCAGCTTTTTCATTTCCGGCGACAGCGGGATCGACTTGGCGCTGCGGGAGAAAACGCCGCCGCCTTTTGAAATCAATTTCTTGTTGTAATCCGCCCATGACGAACGCGGCAAGTCAAACATCCGCTTGCGTTCAGCAAAGGTAGTTTCGGGATCGGGATTGGGGTCGATGAAAATGTCGCGATGGTCGAACGCCGCGACGAGCTTGATCTGCTCGGAGAGCAACATGCCGTTGCCGAAAACATCGCCCGACATGTCGCCGACGCCGGAAACCGTGAACGGCTCTTTCTGGATATCCTTGCCGATTTCGCGGAAGTGCCGCTTGACCGCTTCCCAGGCGCCGCGGGCGGTAATCCCCATCACCTTGTGGTCGTAACCGGCTGAGCCGCCGGAAGCGAAGGCGTCGCCCAGCCAGAAATTATAGTCCGCCGAAATGCCGTTGGCGGTGTCGGAAAAAGTCGCTGTGCCTTTGTCGGCGGCGACGACGAGGTAGGGGTCCTCCTCGTCCCATTTGACAACCGCTGCCGGCGTCACAGTTTTGCCGCCGACAATGTTATCGGTGATATCAAGAAGGCTGCGGATGAATTGCATATAGGCGGCGCGGCCTTCCTCGAAGACCTGGTTGCGGTCGCCGCCGGCTGGCAGTTGCTTTGGATAAAATCCGCCTTTCGATCCGGTCGGAACGATGACCGCGTTCTTGACGCGCTGCGCCTTGACGAGGCCCAAAACCTCGGTGCGGTAATCCTCGCGCCGGTCCGACCAGCGAAGGCCGCCGCGCGCCACCGCGCCAAAGCGCAAATGGACGCCGTCGACTTTCGGCCCGGACATGAAAATCTCGCGATAAGGGCGCGGCTCCGGCAGGTCATCGATCCCGGCGCTGACGATCTTGAAGGAAATATAGGGCTTCTCGGCGCCGTTCGCCGCCTTTTGATAATAATTGGTGCGGACCGTCGACAGGATCAAATTGAGATAGCGGCGGAAGATGCGATCTTCATCGAGACTTTGAACGGTTTCGAGGAGACCCTTCATCCGCGCGACGACGGCGTCGAGTTCATTGCATCGCTGCTCGCGTTTTGCCGGCCCCGCCGGATTAAAGCGCGTATGGAAGACGGCGATCAGCGCGCGGGCGATCTCCGGATGTCTGGCAAGTGTTTCCTCGATGTAATTCTGCGAGAATGGAATGCCGGCCTGCATCAGGTATTTCGCCGCCGCGCGCAGGAACCAGGCCTCGCGCCAGTTAAGTCCGGCGGAAACGACCAGCGCGTTAAAGCCGTCGTCTTCGGTCCGGCCGTCGAGGACGGCGCCGAACGCGTCTTCGACGAGTTTTTTGACAGCCGCAGCGTCGATGGCGCGTCCATTCTTATCCTCGGCCCGGAAATTGTGAATCCAGAACGCGGCGTCGCTATCGCCGGGGCGGACCGCCGCTCCTGATTCCTGAACGACATTGAGACCGAGATGTTCAATCGGCGGGATGAGATCCGATAGCCGCAACGGGTCATTGCGGCGATAGAGCTTGATGTTAATCTCTGATTCGGCAGCGTCGGCGCGTCGAAAAGCGCGCAAAGCGGACCGCTTCTCGCCCATGCTTTCAATGACGGCGATATCATCGAGCGCTTCGGCCGGTTCGGTGCGTTCGCGATAGGCGGCGTCGAACGCGTATTCCCAGCGCTTATAAAGGCCAATCGGCGTTGCGCCTTCATGCGCCTCGCGCATCGCGTCGAGAAGGCCGTCGGACCAATTGCGCGTAATTTCACGGATGCGCCGCGTCAGCTCGGCGATGCCGGGGCCTTCAGGTGCGCCCGGCGCAATCGCCACGATGAAATGCACGCGCACCAGCGAGGCTTCGCCGAAATGCGGATTGACAGCGGCGACATAGCCGTCGAACGCTTCGGCGAGAACGTCGCCGATCCCCATGCGAACGGTTGAAGAAAAGCGGTCGCGCGGAACATAGACGAGCGCGGAGATAAACCGGTCGAACCGGTCGCGGCGAAGGAAAAGCTTGGTGCGGGGACGTTTGAACAGGCGCAGGATGCCAAGCGCCGTCTCCATCAACGTGTCGACATCGCTCTGGAACATTTCATCGCGGGGAAATGTCTCGAGAATGTGGACGAGCGCCTTGGCGTTGTGGCCGCCGGCGCGAAAACCCGCCGCCTCGACCGCCTTCTTTTCCTTGACGCGCAGGATCGGAATATCAGAGGCGGGGCGATTGTACATGTCCGACGTCAACAAGCCGACAAACCGTTCTTCGCCAGTGACCTTGCCGGCGTCGTCATAAGTCTTGACGCCGATATAGTCCATGTGAACGCGGCGATGAACGGTCGAGCGCGCATTCGCCTTGGTAATGATCAGCGGTTCGTTCGAGGCCATGAACGCCGCGACGGAGGGCGACAATTCGCCTTCGTCCGAGAAGGTGGTCTTGAGGATCCGGCGTTCGCTGTCCTTGAGGATGCCAAGGTCGCCCGCCGCATCGCGGGCGAAGGACTTCTTGCCGCCCTTGGCGGCGAAAACGTACCGGCGGGCGCCAAGGAAGGTAAATTTCGATTCCCACAGCTTCTTCAGAAATTCGACGGATTCGACCAGCGTCTCCTTATCGACGCCTTTGGGTTTTGTCCGTTCCAGTTGCTCAAGCGCAGCTTTCATACGGGCGCGCATCTGATCGAAGTCAGCAACCGCGATTGCGACGTCGGCGAGCACCAGTCTGATTTCGGCTTCAAGCTCTGCAATCTCGCCTTCTTCGACGGGGGGATCCATTTCCGCGTGGATCATCGATTCGGCGACCGGCTTGCCGCCGCCATCATCGACGCGAAGACCCTTGGCGTCGCGCACGACATTGACGACGGCGTTGATGAAGAAGGAAACCGGCTTGCCGGCTTCGGCGAGCGCCGAGGTTACGCTGTCAACGATGAACGGCATGTCGTCGGCGGCGATCTCAAGCACCAGGCGCGTTTCGCGCCAGTCGCCGCCCTTGTGCAGACGGAAGTTGACGGTCGGCTCGCCGCGCTTGCGTTTTTCTGTCGCCTTCCACGCTTCGATCGCGCGCGTCAGCAAGCTCGCCGGTTCGTTCCAGTAGCGGTCTTCGCCTGTCGCAAAGCGGACCAGCTGCTCAAGATATTGTTCGAAGGCCGGGACAAGCGCGCCGCTTTTGAGCGTCGGCGCGTTCTTGTTGCCGCGCGCAAGGTCGAGCACCTTTTTCAGCGTTTTCGTATCTGCGGTTGAGTGAAAACCGTCAGCCATTCGAATTCCTCCCGCGGCGCGGCGCTGACGAGGGTGCGGGCCGGGCCAAGACATCTGCGCCGTGAGGCTGAAAAGGCCGCCTCGGGGACGCGTGTTTTGCCGGGCGTCATAGCGTATCGCGCTACGGGAAGTCTAACGGAATAAGGCTCTTCGCGCCCTCTAGTGGGGCCGCGCTCGAAAATTGCAGCATTCGGCAGGGTCAGGGCAGGTCGCGCGCATCTTTAGCGTTACGCGGGCGGCGCCCTGCGTTGGAAAATGCTCAACTTGCCGCGCGCGTCGTTGCCGGTTGCGCCTCGCCATAGGGGCGGTCCTCAACTTCACGGCGCACGAATGTCGTTCGCGGAAAGCGGGCGGCGGCGCGCCTTTGGGCCTCGGCCGAGGCGAAGATTACAAAGGCCGCAGCGGTAATGCCGGTCGCCAGAACCCCAAGTGTGAACGGCGTCGGCCCAAAATTCGCTGCGGCGGCGCCCGCGATCG
>JBGSVH010000034.1:0-19382 GCA_041753055.1 Parvularculaceae bacterium | reverse complement strand
GCAGTCGCGGGGCGCAGCCGCCGACGCATCGGCGACGCTGGCGGCCTCACGCAATATGGCGTCAATCTGCTGGTGCTTGCGCCGGGGTCCGCCTCCGCGCACCGGCACTGGCACCAGGAAGAGGACGAATTTGTCTATATCATCTCCGGCGAAGCGGTGCTGATCGAAGATCAGGGCGAAAGCCTGCTCAAGGCGGGCGACGCTGCGGCGTTCCCCGCCGGCGCGGCCAACGGCCATCATCTCGTCAACCGCTCTTTCGTCGATACAATCGTTCTGGAAGTCGGAACGCGTGCGGCAACCGAAACAGTCGAATATACCGACCCTGCCATCGACATGAAAGCGGTCAAGACGGCGGACGGCTGGCGGTTCCTGCACAAGGACGGAACGCCCCGGTGATCATCAGAATTTGTAGCGCAAGCGCAGCGAGGCGGCATAGGTGTGGATTTTGACGTCTGCGTCGAGCGCGCCGCGAAGCAGATCTTCCGGCGTCGTTCCGGACAGTCGAATCTGACGCGTTTTGGGCGCGACGACGATGCCGCCGGCGACGTCTATGGAAATCTTGTCGCTGATTGTCTGCGTGACGCCGGCGTTAAGCCAGCGCCGATCGGTATCGGGAATTCGCGGGCCGGCATACGCGTCAGTGACCGGCGTTTCATCATAGGAAAAGCCCGCGCGGACTGTCGTTCGATCGGCCGCCTGGAATTCTCCGCCGATGGCGAATGTCCACGCATCCGACCAGTTCGACACGATGATTTCCGGCGGCTGAACCGGGTTGTCGAAGGCGAAGACAATCTGGTCAAATCCCGACCAACGGGTAAGCGATGCTGAAGCCAGAAGGGTGAGCCTGCTCGATGCGGCGGCTGACAGCCCGACCGAATAGGAAGCGGGCAACGACAATGTCGAGACAAATCCTGAATCGGCGAAAAGGCCAGTCGCTCCGTTTAGAACTTGCGCCGCTGGGCTGCCGGCGACATCAAACGTCACATCGCCGTCGTAGTTGTGATTGATCTTGGACGCGTAGGCAAAGCCGAGCCGGACGCCTTCAGCGAGTTCAAGCTGGGCGCCGGCGGTAAAACCGACCGCGACATCTGTTCCCTTGAATTCCGCGAAGAGATCGCTCGATCCCGGTGCGGCGCCGGGAACTGAATTGAGGAACGCGATTCCGCCAGCATCGACAACGGTCGAGGCGGTGAGGTCCATGTATTCGATCTTCAGGCTGGCGCCGACCGATAGACGATCG
Source organism: Parvularculaceae bacterium (assembly GCA_041753055.1). Lineage (GTDB taxonomy): Bacteria > Pseudomonadota > Alphaproteobacteria > Caulobacterales > Parvularculaceae > Amphiplicatus. The sequence goes on along the minus strand of JBGSVH010000034.1, from coordinate 18,142 downwards.
TTAATTTCGTAAGCGGCTGTCGGCGCGACAGCAATCGTCAAGAGCGAGGCGTTCTGCGCATAATAGCGGACAGCGGACGCGCCCGCATATTCGCTTTTCAGGCCGAATGGCGTCGACAGGGTCAGGCCCAGCGTCAGCCGGTCGGTGATCGGGCCGGCAATAGCGCTGCCGGTGATAAACGCTTCCGGCAAGACGCGGTCGTCAGATGCAAGGCCGCCCGCCGGAAAGGCGCCCAGCAAGGTCGAATTGGCGTTTTCGTAGCCGGTCTTGCCCCAAAGCACGGTCGCATTTGTGACGGTTTCAAGCTGCTGAAGTCCGGCCAGCGCGGCCGGATTGTAAACGGCATAGCCGGCGTCGGCGCGTCTTGCTTGCGCCCCGGCATAGGCTGAGCCCATCGCCTGTGCGTTTTGGTGTTCAACCGCGAATCCGGCGGCCTGAGCGGACGTTAGCGCCAACGCGCCAAACGCCGCGCCGCCTGCAACCCATAGTTTAGACATTGTTTCCCCCTAACTCATAAGCAGCAGAAAACCCGCTAATTCTTAACACCGCGTAAACGGTTTCGCGCGCCTCTTCATCCGGTCTCAGCAGTCACGGCAACGTGGCGCCCGGCGAGGGCGGCTAGCGCGGCAAGTGGGATGCTAGGCGGCCGCCTCCGCTTCCGCCGGCTCCGTTTTCATGTCCAAGAGGGTCAAGGCGAAGATGTTCTGTCCGGTTGCAGAGCTGTGCGTCAACTCACCGCCGCACAACTGCGCCGCGCGCGCGATCGTTCTGATCATCATTGGCATCGATGACCCGTTCGCCGTCAGATAGCGATCGATTTTGTCGAGCGGTCGGGCCATATTTTGAAATTCGTCGGTTGAAATGGCCTGGCCGTCATCATGGACCGTGATAACCGCCTTGTCGCCCGATCGTTTCAGGGAGATTTCGACCGTGCTGACTTCGGCGCCGTCATCGCTATATCGTTCAACGATGGCCGACAGCGCCGCGCAAATTATTGCATTGTGATTGTTAACCGCGACCTTTGCGCAGTCGGTTGACACGCGAATGTTGGACGGAATCCGCTCTGCATAATCGCGTATCAGATGATCAAGTTCGACAAGCTCGATTTTCTGGTCCGCCTTGTCATCAAGGCGATAATAGGCGAGCAGACGGTTGACATTCTGCGATAATTCCCGCGACGCGGTTTTGATGAAATCAACGCTTTTTGCGCAATCGTCCGAGGTTTGCGCGCCTTGCTCAGACAGCGCCCTTCCGATCACATCGGTAAAGCCGACGATCTGATGAACCGGCGTTTTCACGAAATGAACCAGAAGATTCATGGCGGCCACTTTTCGCGCATTGTCGAGCTGGACGCTTTCAAGCATCATGTTCAGCTTTTCATTCTGGCGAGCAATTGTCTTGGATTGCAAAAATTCCCTTCGTCTCATTTTCTGAGTGAGGTGAATGCCAAACGCACACATGCTGAACATCGTGATAAGAATAAAAATCTGCAATAACGCCTCTTGGCGGGGCGATTTATCAGCGACCGAAACTACAAATCCCGCGAGAAAGGTGGCGAGAACGATCGTCGACTGCGTAAACGTCAATCGCACGAGAAAGCTGACGAAAATGCCGCCTTGAATGAGCGCAACATAATAATTGTCGTCGAAAGTCGGTTCCTGGAGAATTATAAAGTTTAGGCCCGCTCCCAAAATAATGATCGCAATGGCTGTCAGTACGTCATGGCTTCGCGAAAACAGGTTCCGTTTCATCAGAATTAGCGGAATGGCCGCCAGCAACGTGGCGCAGATCCGGGTAATCACCCCTGTTTCAGCGGCTGTCAGGGAGAAGGCGTCGAGAAGCGCATAGAGTGCATAAAGGGGCAGCGCTATGAGAAGTGCGTAGAAATTGGTTTTTCTGTCGGCGTCGAAAATCGCGGCCCGAAACTCGCGCTCAAGCGCCTCCGGAAACCGTCCAAAATACTTTGAATCTTCTCGAGGCTCGCCCGGCATCGACATTCCTTTAAGGCGCCAACAATTACGTCAAATGGATTATATCAGGGTTAATACTCGCTAGGGCGGCAAATGGCGCAATTTTGCAGAAGGTAATGATTTTTCAATTGCTTTTCCCGATCCGGCGCGAATAATGCGGATGGTTACCAATTGGTAAACGGGAGAATACACAAGGAGTTAACATGCGCGACCTGCGCAGCCGATTCACCCCTATCCACGCTCAATTCCTGTCGTCATGGCCTATTCGGCGGATGATGGAGGGAGAGCTGACGATTCCGGAATACCGTGGAATGCTCCGTGAGGTTTTTCACCATACCCGCGAGAACCCGCAGCTGCAGGCGTTAGCAACCGTATATTTTCGTGGCAGGCAGCGCGACCTCGTGCGACCGTTTTACAAGCACGCGGCGTCTGAGATCGGGCATGATCAGCTCGCACTTAACGACTATGTCACGCTTGGCGGTGACGCGGCGGCGGTTCCATATGAGAATCCGCTACCGGCTACCTCCGCTTTGCTGGCCTACGGATTTTATCAGATTTATAATCTGAACCCGATCGGCTATCTTGGATACCTGTATTTTCTCGAATTCACGCCAACCAGATCGGGCGCCAGCATGATGGACGCTCTGGCGAATTGCGGAGTCCCGCGAAACGCGATGACTTTCCTGAACGATCACACTGAGATCGACGTCGGGCATAACAAGATGATGGAATTGTACGTCGATCGCCTTGCAGCGTCCGACGCGGATCTCGATTGTATCGAGTATGCGATGAAAACGACAGCCTACCTCTACGAACACATGTTGACATCGGCGATCCGCTCGGCGAGCGAAGCGTTTGATCGTGGTTGGAATTGGGAGGAGGCTCACGCGGACCAGTTCGTTCCCGGCGCAGCCGATGCGGCTCAAAAGCGGGCGTGAGTTTCGGGTATGCTGGAATATAAACTATTCAGCGGCGCCGCTGCGCCACAGGAGCTCTACCGTTTCCGGTATCTGATTTACGTTGAGGAAATGGGGCGAAAGCAAAAATACGCCTGTTCAGAATCCAGAACCATTCGCGACCCGCTCGATGATCACGGACACCACGGCATAATTTTCGACGGTGACCGTATTGTTGGCTGCATTCGCATGAATTTGCTGCGCGAAGCGCCGGTAGGCGGTTATTTTGATTTTTATGATTTGGCCAAATTGTCGCCTCAGGAAATTGTTTCAGCCAGCATTTGCACCAGATTGATGATTGATCCGCAATTTCGCCAGACACCTGTTTCGGTCAACATTGTGAAGTTTGCATATAAATTCGGATTGATAAATGACGTTTCCACATGCTTCATTGACTGCAATGATCATTTGGTGAAATTTTTCCAACGTTTCGGTTGGCGAGAGCTTTATCGCCGCGAGCATGAAGAGTACGGCGACGTCAATGTGATGCGTCTCGACTTGAAGGATATTGACCATTTGTCTGCGATCAGGTCGCCCTTGCTGCCCGTCGCCCTCAAGCACGTCTGGGGTCCGGACGGTAAAGCGAAAGCCACGCAACCCGGTGTGACCAGGCGCTGGGTTTAACTCTCGCGCGAAACCCTTGCAGCGACAATTCTTCGGAAATGGTGGGCGCACGTGGTTTCGAACCACGGGCCTCCACCGTGTCAAGGTGGCGCTCTACCCCTGAGCTATGCGCCCGAAGGGCCGCGCTGTAACGGCAAAAATCGAAGGATGCAAGGCCGGGGCGTCTGGCAGTTTTCCGCGCGCGCCGCTCACGCGGCGACCATGCGCTCGACTTCCTGAACGAGGTCTTTGAGGTGGAAGGGCTTTGACAGGATCTTGGCGTCTTCCGGCGCGCGGTTTGCGGGATTGAGGGCGACGGCGGCAAATCCGGTGATGAACATGATTTTCATTTCGGGATCGATCTGGGCGGCGCGGCGCGCGAGTTCGATGCCGTCCATTACCGGCATCACGATATCGGTCAGCAGGAGATCGAATTCGCGGAGCTGGAGCTCGGTCAGCGCTTCATCGCCCTGACTGGCGTCGACCACCGAGTGGCCAGCCTTTTCAAGCGCCTTTTTGAGAAAACGCCGCATGGATTCATCGTCTTCTGCGAGGAGAATCGCCGCCATCTGGTACGCCTTTGTCAACTGGAACCGCTCTAACCAATTCCGCGCTCGCAGGGAAGCCAAGCTGGCCGTCCGTGTCTACCCGGAACAGGACAGTCCAAGCAAAATGGGCGCCGGTCCCGGCGGCGGCGGTCGAAACATCTTAACGAATGCCCGGTTATCGCTATAGGGTAGGCGCGCGAATGGAAACCGGAAGACAAAGCGAGGCGGCGGCTGGCGGCGGAATTTGACATCGTTGAAGGCGATCCGACCGGTCTGCCGGCGATCGAGGTCATCGCGCCGGCGCGCGTGACGACGCCGCTGATTTTTTCTTCGCCCCATTCCGGACGCCGGTACCCGCCGGAATTGCTGCGCATGAGCCGCCTTGACCGGCAGGCCTTGCGGCAATCCGAAGACAGCTATGTCGATCTCCTGTTCGATGCGGCGCCGGCGCATGGCGCGCCGCTGCTGCGGGCGCTGTTTCCGCGCGCCTGGGTCGACGTTAACCGCAGCCGGGATGAGCTTGATCCGCGGATGTTCGCCGATCCGCTGCCGGCAACCGCTGATACGCGCTCAAATCGCGTGCGCGCCGGCCTTGGCGTTATTCCGCGTATCGTTGCTGATGGTCAGGACATTTATGACCGCAAGCTGAAATTCTTCGAAGCGCGCCGCAGGCTCGCCGGCTGCTATGACCCCTATCACCGCGCCCTTGGCGAGCTGGTGGCAGCGGCGCGGGCCAAATTCGGCTGCGCCATTATCATTGACTGCCATTCAATGCCGTCAGCTGGCGGCGCGCCCTTTCACGAGGGCGATCGCGCGATCGATTTCGTGCTGGGGGACCGGTTCGGGGCGTCGTGCACGCCCGCTGCGCCGGCCCTGGTGGAGCAAGCGCTGGCGTCGTGCGGTTATCTTGTGTCGCGCAACGCTCCCTATGCCGGGGGCCATGTCGCGTCCGCTTATGGACGTCCGGGCGACGGCGTCCAGGTTTTGCAGATCGAGATCAATCGCGGGCTTTATCTCAACGAGCAGAAGATCGCGCGAACAGCGGGGTTTGACCGGCTGCGGCGAAATCTGCAGATATTGATTGCAGAGCTTGCGCGGGTGTCGCCGGCGGCGCTGCGTCCGGCTCAGGCGGCGGAATAATTATTGTTGCGTTTGCGAAAGAAAAGAGCCGCGGGACGAACCCGCGGCTAAGTTTATTGGGAGGAAACGCCCGTTAGGGCAGCAGCGCCGTGAGGCGCTGCAATCAAAGCGTCGCATGGAATCTACCGCAGAGCAACATTTTTTCTGCATTGCAACATGGATTGCACAGACCCGGTTGGATGGTTGCGATGGCCGGACGGGCGGTCTACTCGTCCTCTTGCGGGCTCAGGGAGTATCGGATTGAAATCAAGCGATTTTTCCACGGGAGCGGCGAGCGGCGACGCGCCGGCGCGCAAGGGCGCATTCAAGCGGCTGCAGTCGGGGGTCGGACGGCTGACCCGCCCGAAGCAGCGTTTTACCATGCCGGATCCGAAATCGGGCCTCAAAATCGCCATTGCAACGGACGCCTGGAAGCCACAACTGAACGGCGTTGTGCGCACGCTCGAAACGCTTGGCGAAATCCTGACGCGGTTCGGCAACGAAGTTCGTTACATTACGCCGAATGAATTCAAATCGGTTCCGCTGCCGTCCTATCCGGAGATTCGCCTGTCGCTGCTGCCGAACCGGCGGGTCGCCAAGATCATCAACGAATTCAAGCCGGACGCTGTTCACATTGCGACCGAAGGCCCGATCGGCCGCGCGGTGCGGCGTTTTTGCAAGCGGCGCGACTACCCCTTCACCACAAGCTTTCACACGCGCTTTCCCGAATACGCCAATGAACGCTGGGCGGTGCCGATTTCTTGGGGCTACGCGGTGCTCAAGGACTTTCACAAGGACGGCGAAACCATGATGGTTGCAACGCCCGGCCTGATGGACGAACTGCGCGGGCGCGGCTTTGTCGACATGAAATTGTGGGCGCGCGGCGTCGACCTGCAACAGTTTCAACCGGGAGACCGCACCCATCTCGATCACTATCCGCGTCCGATCTATCTTTATGTCGGCCGTCTCGCCGTTGAAAAAAGCATCGAAGATTTCCTCAGGCTCGATCTCCCCGGCACAAAACTGATTGTCGGCGAGGGACCGCAGCGAGAAGACCTTGAAGCGCGGTTCAAGAACGCGGTTTTCGTCGGACCGAAATACGGACTGGAACTGACGAAGTTTTATCAGGGCGCGGACGTTTTCGTCTTCCCGTCCAGAACCGACACTTTCGGCCTGGTTAATGTTGAAGCGCTTGCATGCGGCGTCCCGGTTGCCGCCTATCCGGTGCGCGGGCCGCTTGAAATCCTTGACGGCGCGCCGGAAGGATGCGGCGCCATGAATGAGGATTTGCGCCAGGCCTGCCTTGACGCCTGGGAAAAGCGCGATCCCGCGCAATGCCGCAAATGGGCGGAGAATTTTTCGTGGGAATCGGCGTCGCGGCAGTTCATCGCCAATCTTGAAATGCCGGGATTTGATGAAGATTTCTGGCTCCGCTCGGCCAAGATGATCGATTGACCGCCCGTCCCTATTTGGGAAGACGGCCGGAAATTCACCATGACGATGCGCCAGACGCGCCAAGCGCGCCCCGTGATGCGCCCGCTGACGCCGCGCATCTGCGGCCGCATTTTCCGATTCTCCTAAACGGCACGGAGCTTGCCTCTTTCTCCCGCATCAGGGGCGCACAGCGAATGGCTGCGCGCAAGTTTCAGGGAGTAATGGCCGATGGCCCATCCAATCGATCTTCACGTGGGTAACCGCGTGCGCCAGCGCCGCCGGCTGCTTGGCATGACGCAACAGCGCCTTGCTGACTCGGTGAGCATCCGCTTCCAGCAGATCCAGAAATACGAAAGCGGCGCCAACCGGATTTCCGCTTCCCGTCTCTGGACGCTTTCACAGGCGCTCGAAGTTCCGATCTCCTACTTTTTCGAAGGGGTCGACGAGGGCGTCTATGCAAGCGGCGTTGATTCATCCGGCGTCTCGACCGACGTTTTCCAGAACAAGGATACGATCGCGCTGGTTCGGGCGTTCTATACGATGAACGATGAGCCGCGCCGCCGCCTGCTCGACCTTGCCAAGGCGATGTCCGGGAACGAGTAACCCCGTTCCGGTGAAACAATCCCGGCGGCCTTCCGGTGAAGGCGCGCCGGGAAAACCATCTTGAATTCACGCCTCGGCGCCGTCATGGTCGTTTGGCCATGACCCCCGACATTGACGCTTTCAAGGAATATTCGGTTTTCGCGGGCCGCCTTGCCGATGCGGCGCGCGCCGAGACGCTGCCGCGGTTTCGCGCGGGATCGACAATCTACAACAAAGCCGGCGTTCTATTCGATCCAGTCACGGATGCGGATCGTGAAGCCGAGCGCGCGGTGCGGCGGATGATCGCCGCCGTCTATCCGGCGCATGGAATTATTGGCGAGGAATTTGGCGCGGAGCGCGCCGACGCGGATCTCCGCTGGGTGATCGATCCGGTCGACGGGACCAGGGCTTTTGTCTGCGGCGTCTCAACCTGGGCGACGCTGATCGGGCTCGAACAGGGCGCGCGCCCGCTCATCGGCCTCATCGATCAACCGTTTACGGATGAACGCTGGATTGGCAGCAAGAGCGGCGCCCATTACTGGCGCGGCGGCGTTGAGCGCGCCTGTCAGACCAGCGGTCTCAAGGACTTGAAACGCGCCCGCCTTTCCACCACCGATCCGCGCCGCGAAGGATATTTCACCGGCGATGAAGCAACGGCTTTTGCGCGCGTGGCGGCGCAATGCCAGGTCGCCCGTTTCAGCCTCGACGCCTACGCCTATGGCCTCATGGCGATCGGCGAGATCGATCTCGTCGTTGAATCGAGCCTCAAACATCATGATTACAGCGCGCTGGCGCCCATCGTCGAAGGCGCGGGCGGCGTCATTTCAGGCTGGAAGGGCGAGCTGCTTGGCGAATGCGCCAATGGCCGCATCATCGCCGCCGCCAGCAATGAGCTGCATGCAGCGGCAGTCGAGCTGTTGCAGATGGTCTAGCGCGCCCCGGCCTGTCGCAGCGTCGTGGCGGGTCGTCGATCTTGCGCGGGACCGTCATGGACGTTGTAGCGCGTCCATGATAGCGCGGCTGCATTGTCGAATGCTTGTCGAGGGGCGATCATGAGCAAACCGCAGGGTCGGATGCTGGAGCGTTTTCGGGCGCCAACCAGCCTCAAATTGTCGCTTTTGTGGGCGTCGCTGATGTCGCTCTATATCTACAATGATTATTTCAGCCTGTATCTGCCCGGCACGATTGAAGACATGTCGGCGGGTCGTCTCGGGCCGCTTGGCGAGGCGACTGATATCGTTCTTGTCAGCGTGGCGGTCATTCTCGCCATACCGGCGCTGATGATTTTTCTGTCGACGGCGCTCGCGCCCATATTCAGCCGCTGGATGAACGTCTTGCTTGGGCTCGTTTATACCGGGATTGAAATTCTGACGTTCTCCGGATCACGGCCGTTTTACCAGATCGTCGTCGCGCTGGAGATCGCCGTCACTCTGGCGATCGTCTTTTACGCCTTGCGCTGGCCGAAAACCGGCGCCGCCTAGATCATCAGGCGATTAATCCGGATCACCCGATGACCCAGATTCTTGAGTGGTCGCGCCGGGTCAGCGAAAAACCGGATTCCACTTTTTCGCCCGGCGATCTAAAACTCTTCCTCACGGCGCTTTGTAATTTTGAACACCTTGTCCTGCGGCGCTTCGAGATGCGGTACGCGGCTTGGTTTCAGGCCCAACAGGTAGCCACGAAGTATTCTCCCCGATGCGCCATGGCCGACAATGACGGCGGTCTGGTCGAGCTTGAGCAGAAAGTCCCGGATGCGAACGGCGGCGTCGCGATAGCTTTCCCCGCCGGGCACGACGAAATCCCATTTTGCCTTGTCGCGCCGTTCATGCACACCCGGATTTTCCTCGGCGATCTCGTCATAGGTTCTGCCATTCCAGTGACCGAGGTCGATCTCGATCAGGCGGTCGTCAATGGCGTAACGCCGCGGCGACAGCCCCATCTCGCTTCGCATGATTTCAAGGGTTTCGGTGGCGCGTATGAGCGGGCTTGAAAAGAAAGCGACGCCGCGCGTATCGGCGATCAGTTCGCCCAGCGCCTTGCCGTTGCGCGCCGCTTGCGCACGGCCATTATCATTCAGCGGCGTGTCGGCATGGCCCTGATAGCGGCGCTCGACATTCCAGTCGGTCTCGCCATGGCGCACGAAATAGATCTCGCGGCGCAATCGCACGCGCCCGCCCGGCATGCCCCGCTCAAAAAATCCCCGCATCGCTGCATCATAACCCCGGCGTCGGTGACAGGCGAGGGCGCCGCAGGGCTTTTTCCTCCCGTACCGCAAGCAGGGCGCAAGCGCTCGCAATCGCTGCAAAGAAGCACCAGACCGAGGGCCCGGCGTGATTGAAGAAAATTTCAGTGACGATGGCGCCGGCAAGAACCGCAACGCCAAAGAGAAGGACAAAGCGTTCGCGGGCGATCAGCAGCGGCGCGATCGTTGTCAGCAAATAAAGACCCGGCAGATTATGCGCGGCGGGCTCATCCGCCAGGTAAAGCAGGTTTCCTTTGACGACGGTGACGCTGAAACTGTTCTGTATAAGGATCACAAGAAAATAGGCGGAGACGATTATTCCGGCAAAGAGAAGCGCGGCAAGACCCTGGCGCCGCCGCCGCCCGCGCGTCAGGATAAAAACCGCAAGCGGCGTGAAGGCTGGCCAGAACACTTCGGCGATGAAGACCCACGCCTTGATCAGCGCCTGCGAAACGGCGCCGTCGCTCAGCCCGAGCCAGACCGCGCCTTCAATCGCTTGATGCGCTGCAAAGAGCAGCGGCGTCGCCGCCAAGGGGATCATCCGCGGCGACGGGCGCTGCATCAGTGTCGCTGCGCCGATCAGCGCAAGACCGCCCGCCGCAGTAAAACTCGCCGCCGCTGAAAAGCACATCGCGCGAGAATAGGTCCTGTCGCCACACGCCACAACTCAAGAATGCTGCGGCCTGGCTGAAAGGGGGTTGATGCCGCCGGACTTTCGCGGAAGACTTCGCCGATGGAACAACTCGCCGCCTTTAAGGCCGATATCGCGACCGCGCCGCTCTGGGTGCAATATTGGCTGAATTACATGAGCTTCGTGCTGATGCTCTCAATCCCGTTCGCCTTTGTGCGCGTTGAGGCGCGCTGGGCGGCGCTGGTGGTTGCGCTCAGCTTACCGGCGATGGTCGCCCTGCACAGCGCCATCGGTTATGTGCGCCTGCTTGGTGTTGTTCATGTCGTCCTGTGGACGCCGTTCGTCATTTATCTCTGGCGGCGGCGCGATAAGTGGCGCGCACGCGAGACGCTCTCGGGAAAGTGGTTGGCGCTGCTCTTCACAACGATGGTCATATCGCTTGTGTTCGATTATTCCGATGTCGCGCGCTGGCTCCTCGGCGAACGCGGGTAGAGGTTGGCGCGATGGAGATATTTCCTGTGGCCGTCATTATTGTCGTCGCGCTGCTTGCTGGCGCGGCGATCGCTTTTGGCCGCGGCCGCAATCGCTGCGCTGTACGCCCTCGCATCGGGGAATAATCACCCGCGCGCCAGCGCTTCTTCGATCAGTTTTGCGGTCGCGCCCGCGCCATAGATTTTGGTAAAGGGTCCCATGCGCGGACCTTCGCTCTGACCGAAGACGACTTCATAGATTGCCGCAAACCAGTCGCGAAGATTTTTCTCGTAGCCGTTCGCCTTGCCGGTGTCGAAGGTGGCGGTGTGATAGTCGCCCTCTTCCGCGCCGTCGCCGATTTCCTTGAGGCGCGCGGCCAGCATGGTCAGCGCCGCCCGCTCTTGCTCCGTTGGCTGACGATATTGTTTCTTCGGTTCAACGAAGTCGTTGTAATAATGCGCAGCGTATGAGGTGAGGGCGTCCGCCGCCGCCAGTTCGGCGGAGCTCGCGGTCGGCCGGCATTTGCGGATAAAGCCTTTCAGCACGTCCTGGTCGCCGCCGACCGCGTTGACGAGGGTCAACAGCATCGCAAAGCTGACCGGGGGCGCTGCATCGGGGGGATTGCCCTCGTGAATGTGCCAGGCGGGATTGTCGAGCGCCTTGGCGCCCTCCTGAGCCGGGTATTTCTCGACATGCTGCCAATACTCATCGAGCGTTTTCGGGATGACGTCGAAATAGAGCTTTTTCGCCGCTTTCGGGTTCTGGAACATGAACAGCGACAGGCTTTCAGGGCTGGCGTAAGTCAGCCATTGCTCGATCGAAATGCCGTTGCCTTTGGTCTTCGAGATTTTCTTTCCCTCTTCATCGACGAACAGCTGATAGTTGAAACCGGCAGGCGGCTCGCCGCCAAGCGCCTTGACGATGCGGTTTGAAAGCCGCACCGATTCGGTCAGGTCCTCGCCCGCCATTTCATAATCAACGCCGAGCGCGAACCAGCGCCCCGCCCAATCGGCCTTCCATTGCAGTTTCGTCCGCCCGCCAGCGACAGGCATTTTGACTTTCGTTCCGTCTTCATCCTCGAACACGACCTCGCCCCTGGCGGCGTCGATCTCCAGCATCGGAACGTAGAGAACGCGGCCCGTGGTTGGCGAAATCGGAAGGATCGGCGAATAGGTTTCCTTGCGCTCATCGCCAAGCGTTGGAAGGATGATGTCCATCACCGCCTGATAGCGCTCGAGAACGCGGATCAAGGTCGCGTCGAACATTCCCGATTTGTAGCAGTCGGTCGACGAGACGAATTCATAATCAAAGCCGAACTGGTCGAGAAAGGCGCGCAGTTTTGCATTATTGTGATGGGCAAAGGACGGGTGCGATCCCCAAGGGTCCGGCACCGACGTCAGCGGCATCTGCAGGTATTTCTGCAGCATTTCCGGATTTGGGGTTTGCGGCGGAAATTTGCGCATGCCGTCCATGTCGTCGGAGAACGAGATGAGGCGCGTCTTGCGCCCGGTCATCAGTTCAAAGGCGCGCCGCACCATGGTGGTGCGCGCAACCTCGCCAAAGGTGCCGATATGCGGCGGTCCTGACGGGCCATAACCGGTCTCGAAGATGACGACGCCGTCATGGCCGATCCGGTTTAGCCGTGCGTCGAGTTTCCTTGCTTCCTCGAACGGCCAGGCTTTGGCGGCGGCGATGTCATCGGGCGAAAAATGTCGGGCGGTCATCGGTCTTCTTGCGTCAGGGGTTTAGGAAGGCCCCCTCTAACGCCTTTTGGCGCGAAGGTGAAACGATTGCGGGCGGAGCCAGGTCGAAACTTGCGGTATAGGGTCGCCGCGGCTAGGTTGCGGGACGTTTTAATCCCCTTAAACAAGGATCACCATTCATGGCCGACGCCGCCCCGAAACTGACGCCGCAAGAAGCCGTCATCTATCTGATGGTGATGTCGTCAGCCTCCGATGGACGGATGTCAGAGCGCGAATTGCGCTCGATCGGCCGCATCGTCCGGTCATTTCCCCTGTTCTCCGAGGGCGATGAAGCGCGCCTTGTCGACACCGCCGAAGACTGCGGCAGGCTGATGTCGTCCGAAGGCGGCCTGCACAAGGTGCTGACCGCGGCGTCTTCGTCCTTGCCGGCCCATCTTGGCGAGACTGCCTATGCCGCCATTGTCGATGTCATCACGGCGGATGAAAATCTCGACATGACGGAAATCCGCGTCCTTGAGCTCGTTCGCGACGCGCTGAAGATCAGCGACGACGGCGCCGCGGCGATCGAGCATGCCGCGCGTGCGCGCCACATGACGATTGACGCGGTTTAACGCAGGGTTCGCTGCGCCAGCGGCAACAGCGCAAAGATTATTTGCCCACCAAGACCCAGCATTCCGGCAGCGCTCATCCAGTCGTCGGTCAAATCCGCAAACGACTTGCCAAAGGCGATTATTGCAAAGGAAATTTCCGCCGCCATCAGCAACGTAAAGGCTGTCGCGCCCATGACCGCGCGCGGCGCCGTTGCCGCCGCGACGTCATAGCGGCGGATAAGACGCCCGCAGGCGATCCAGGAAATCGCCAGCATGAAGGGCAGCTCGCAGGCGACGGCGCCGAACTCTCCGAACCGGGGGGTGAGAAAGATTGCGCGGATCGTTCCAAGCAGAAATCCCGCTGCGAAAACGATGGCGAAATAGAAAACGCCGGCGATTATCGCAGGGCGCATCATTCTCTCCGTTTCGGCGCGGTCAGGCCAGCACCACATAGCTGACGCCCGCGACCACCAGCGCCACAATGAAATTAAGCACAAATCCCTCGCGCGCCATCTGGCGGATGGTGACCTGATCGGTTGCGTAGATGATGGCGTTGGGCGCGGTCGCAACCGGCAGCATGAAGGCGCAAGAGCACGAGACGACCGCCGGAATCATCAAAAGTTCCGGCGCAATGCCGGCGCCGACCGCGACGGCGGCAAGGACCGGCATCAACAGATTGGCGGTGGCGGTGTTCGAGGTGATTTCGGTGAGGAATGTCACCGCGAGACAGATGCCGAGCATCATCCAGAAAACCGGCAAGGTCGCGACACCGCCAAGGCTGTCGCCGATGAGGAGGTCGAGGCCGCTGGCGCGAAAGGCTGTCGCGATGCAGATGCCGCCGGCGAACAAGAGGAGCATGCCCCAGGGAATGTCGGCCGCCGATTTCCAGTCAAGCAGCGCGCCGCCTTTGCCGTTCGGAATGAGGAACATCGCGACGACGGCGCCGACGGCGACAGTTGCGTCGCCCGCGCCCGGGATGTCGAAAAGCCCGCTCCAGCCGCCAAAAGGTTCGGTGCGGGTGATCCAGAAAAACATCGCGCCGGCGAATACCAGCAAGGTTCGCGCCTCGTCCTTGCGCCAAGGGCCGGTCTCAGGGAGTTCTGGCGCGGTGACGCCTTTCAGGCCGCGCGTCAGCCACAGCCCCATCAGCGGTACGCCGATGACGACAATCGGAACGCCGACCTTCATCCATTGCGTGAACGAAAACTCCGAACCCGTCGCTTTTTCATAGGCGTCGGCGAAAATGAGATTTGGCGGCGTCCCGATCAGGGTGCCGGTTCCGCCAAGCGACGACGCGTAAGCAATGCCGAGCAGCAACGGCGCGGCGAGCCGCGGATTGCCGCCTTGCGCCAATATCGCCAACGCCATTGTCGACAGCATCAGCGCAGTCGCGGAATTTGAAATCCACATCGACAACAGGGCGGACGCAAACATGAAACCGAAAATGAGACTGCGCCCCGACGTCCCGACGAGCCGGATCATGTAAAGAGCAAGACGCCGGTGCGCGCCGGACCGTTCGAGGCTCTTCGACAACATGAAGGACGCCATCAGCAAGATGATGACGAAAGAGCCAAGCGCGCCCGCCGCATCCTTTTCGTCGAGAACGCCGGCGAGCGGAAAGCCGACAAATGGCGTCAGCGATGCGGCGGGGATCGGCATCGCCTCGCTCATCCACCAGGCGGCGGTCAGCGCCGTAATGGCAATGGTCCAGGCGATCGGCCCGGAAAGTCCGCCGGCAAGCGAGGCGCCGCCGCAAATGGCGCCGAACACAAGCCCGCCAATGATCCGCGCCCCATTCATCGCGGCGGATTAAGAGGCGATTGCCGCTGGGTGTCCAGTTTTGATCATCGTTGAGGATTATGGCCGGACGGCGACAACTTCTGCTAGAGCAAGTTTCGCGCGCGCTGGCGCGCGAAACTTGCTCAAGACTCAATAGTCAGGGCGTTTTCTGCGATCAACCGGTTTCCACTTGATCGGAAAACGCCCTAGGGTCGCCCCGTCATCTGTGGAGTGTTGAATGAGACTTGCCGCGGCGATCATTTTTTCGATTTCGGCGGCGACGCCCGTCAACGCAGCCGTCAACGCCGACGCCCTTGGCGCCTATGACCGCGGCGACTACGACGCGGCCGTGAAAATCGCGACTGAGGCTGGCGATGCGGAGGACCTGGCGCTGGCGGCGCGCGCCATGAACGCGGTCGCCTATTTTGACGATGGCCGGAAATCGGCGCGGCGAACGGCAGGCGACGCTTTGGACATAGCCGAACAAGCCATCGCCCTCGACTCCGATCTTCCCGAAGCGCATTTGCAGGCGGCGATCAGTCTCGCCCTCAGGGGCGCGCGGCTGTCGCCGGTCAAGGCGTTTTTCGGAGCGCTCGCCGGCAAGGCCCGCCGCAAGATTGATGACGCGCTGGCGCTTGACGCCGACAACGCCTGGGCCCTGTCGACATCCGCCGCCTGGCGGATCGAGGTCGCGCGGCGGGGCGGCGGCTCACTCTATGGCGCCGACCCGGTTGTAGGGCATGAGGAATTCATGAAGGCGCGCGCGCTTGCGCCGGACAATCTCACCATCGCTTATGAATGCGCGCTGCGGCTTGCCGCTGACGGACGGCCAGAATGGCGCGGTGATGCGCTCGCGGCGCTCGATGCGGCCATTGCCGGCGCGCCGACAACGAAATTCGAGGCGGACATTCAGGCAAGAGCGCGCGAATTCAAGGCGGCGATCGCGGCGGGCGCGGACGCGGAAAAAGCCTTCATCAAGCGCCAGCCGTGAGGCGGCGCGCTTGCCCGCGCCGTCGCAGCGCGATAGTCCGGCTGCGATGAAGCTCATTTACAAGATCATGGGGCGCAAAGACTGGGCGATGGCGCTCGAAACCGGCGCCGTTTCGCGCGCGCCGGTCGATGTCGCCGACGGCTATATTCATCTTTCTGCGGAAGATCAGGTTCTCGAAACCGCGCGGCTTTATTTCCCCGGCCGCGACGATCTTGTCGCCGCGGCGTTCGATGCGGCGGATTTCGGCGCTGCGCTGAAATGGGAAGCCTCGCGCGGCGGCGCGCTGTTTCCGCATCTTTATGGCGACCTTGCGGCGGCGAAGGCTGCGCGCATTCGGCGATTGACGCGATCTGGCGACGGCTACGCCTTCGGCGGGGATCTGTGATGACGGTGCGGCTGGCCGCGACGTTTGGCGCAAAGGCGATGCAGGCGCTAGATCCGGAAACGGCGCATCGCGCAACCGTCGCGATGATGGCCTCGCCCTTGGCGCCGCGTTTCCATGTCAGGAGCGATCCGATGCTGGCGACGCGCGTCGCCGGGATCGACTTCGCCAATCCGCTCGGGCTCGCCGCGGGCTTCGACAAAAACGCGGAAGTTCCGAACGCCATGCTGCGGCTCGGCTTCGGATTTGTCGAAGTTGGCGCGGTGACGCCGCGCCCGCAAAAGGGCAATCACCGACCGAGGGTCTTTCGCCTCCATGAAGACGGCGCGGTGATCAATCGCTACGGCTTCAACAATGACGGGCTTGAGAAAATCTCCGCGCGCCTCGCCCGGCGCCGGCGCATCGGCGTTGTCGGCGTCAATCTCGGCGCCAACAAGGACAGCGACGATCGTATCGAAGACTTCGTCGCCGGCGTCAGACGCCTTGAAGGGCTGGTCGATTTCTACACGGTGAATATTTCGTCGCCGAATACGCCGGGCCTGCGCGCGCTGCAGGACAAGAAGGCGCTGCCCGAGCTGCTGTCTCGCGTCATCGCCGCGCGCGATGCGCTGACGGTCAAGGCGCCGGTTTTTTTGAAGGTAGCGCCGGATCTTGCCGACGCCGACAAAGCCGATATCGCTAGCGCCGTCGCCGATGAAGGCGTTGACGCGCTGATCGTCTCGAATACGACGATTGCTAGGCCCCCTTGGCTGAAGAGCGCACATGCGGCGGAAAAAGGCGGGCTTTCCGGCAAGCCGCTGTTCGAGCCGTCAACCGAATTGCTGGCTGAATTTTATGAAACGCTGAAAGGACGCGTCCCCCTGATCGGCGTCGGCGGCGTTTCCTCGGTCGATGACGCCTATGAAAAAATCCGCGCCGGGGCCAGCCTCGTACAACTTTATACAGCCCTCATTTACAAGGGGCCGGCGCTCGCCGCAGCGATTGTCGAGGGATTGCCGAACCGGCTGAAGGAAGAAGGATTCTCGTCGGTCGCCGAAGCGGTCGGTTCAGGCTTTTGAAAACTCCCGCGCAATTCGCGGCAGGAAGAAAAACAGCGTCGCCCCGCGCAGGATGAAATAGAGCGTGAACGCCGCCCACAGGCCGTGATTGCCGAACGCCCGCGCCAATACGATGGTGACCGGAAAAAAGATGATTGCGGTGACAATCATCGCGTCACGCATCTCTCTTGCGCGGGTTGCGCCGATGAAAATACCGTCGAGTTGAAATCCCGCCGCGACGATCAGCGGGCTCAAGATCACCCAGGGCAGATAGCGCGCCGCTTCCGACCGGATCGGCCCTTCCTGCGCCAGCACGGCGAGAAAAAACTTCCCCCCAACGGCATAAAGCGCAGAGAACGCCGCGGCGCTGGCGAGCGCGACAATGAAGGTCGTCGCAACCGCCTTGCGATAGGCGTCGAGCCCTTGCGCGCGGTCGCTGGCGCCGATGGCGCGCCCGACCATGGTCTCGGCGGCGATCGCCGTCCCGTCGAGCGCAAGGCCGGTGAAAAAGAACAGCTGCATCAGGGTTTGATTGGCCGCGAGCGTCACATCGCCAAAGGCGCCGCCGCGCTGCACGAACCACGCATAGGCGAAAGCAAGGATCAAGGTGCGAAGGAAGATGTCGCGATTGACCGACAGCGTCCGCCGGATCATCACCGGATCGAAAAGGCTGGCGAAATTCCAGCCGGCTCCAATACCGCCGTGCGCCGCCATGATCCTCAGCGCAAAAAACGCCGATATGACAAAGCCCGATATTTCGGCGATCAAGGTTCCGAGCGCGACGCCGTCAGCGCCCTGATGCAGGTTGATAACGAAATGCCAGTCGAGGGCGATGTTCAGCACGGTGATGAAAATGCTGGCGGCCATCAGATAGTCGGTGCGCCCGCGCGCCGACAGCCAGCCAAGAAGCGCATAGGTCGCCAGCGCGAACGGCGCCCCCCAGATGCGGATATCGAAATAAACGCGCGCTGCGGCAAGCGTTATTTCGCTCGCTTCGGAGCCAACGCCGAGCAGGGGAAAGGCGAGCGCGGCGATTGGCGCTTGCAGAACCACCAGCGCGACGCCGATGGCGCCGCCGATTGCAGCGCCCCTGAGCAGCGCGGC
>JBGSVH010000033.1:0-3028 GCA_041753055.1 Parvularculaceae bacterium | reverse complement strand
CCGGGCGCGGCGCGCTGTTGCTGGCGGCGGCGGGCGCTGTCGCCGTCGCCGGCCTTCTCAGCCTGAAGCCCTTCGTCAATCAATGGGCGCGCTCGTTGACCGCCAGGGAAATTCACGCGACATTGCGTTTTCTGGCGATTTCGGTCCTCGTTCTTCCTGTCCTGCCGGATGAAAGTTTTGGCCCCTATGGCGCGCTCAATCTGCGCGCCTTGTGGCTGATGGTCGTGTTGATCAGCGGGCTTTCGTTTCTTGGCTACTGGCTGGTGAAATTTCTGGGGGCCGGACGCGGCGTTCTTGTCACCGGCGTCGTCGGCGGCCTTGCATCGTCAACCGCGACGACCTTGTCCCTGGCGAAGTTTGCACGAGACAAGAAAAGCGCGCCGCTAACCGTCGCCGCCGGCATTGTCGCGGCAAATGTCGTGATGCTTGCGCGAATTGGCGTTATCATTGCGGCGTTGTCGCCGGCAACATTGGTCGTTGCAGCGCCCGCGCTTGGCGCTGCGGGGGTCGTCGGCGCGGCGGTTGCGCTGGCGATCTGGCGGGCCGCGCCGAAAGACGGCGGCGGCGAAGTCACGCTCGGAAACCCGTTTGAAATAAGGCCGGCGCTCTATTTCGCCACGCTGATCGCGCTGATCTCAGTCCTTTCCGCTTATGCCGCGGACAAATTTGGCGACGCGGGAACTTATGCGATCGGCTTCATCTCCGGTCTCGCTGACGCCGACGCGATGACGCTCTCGGCCAGCCGGCAGGTCGCGACGGGAAGCCTCTTTCCCGATATTGCGGCGGGTGCAATCCTTCTCACGGTCATCGCTAACATTGTGACCAAGGCGGTCATGGCGCTTTCAATTGGCGGGCGCGCGACAGGCGCAATGGTGATAGCGGCCTTTGCAGTCATCATTGCTGCGGGCGGCGTTGCGTTTCTGGCGCTCTGACGGTTTATGGCGCCGCGCGCACCTCGGTGGGCGTTGCGAGCCGGCGTCCGCTCGCTTCGATGCGCCTTGCAGCCTCGTCGACCAGGTCAAGGTTTGTGCGGTCGGATCCAAACGGCGCATCTTCAAGGCCGACGCGCAAGTGAAATCCTTTTTCGATCGCGAGAGCGGCGACGCCGGAAATATCGGCGTCAAGTCCGGAAATCATGCGCGGCGAATCTTCCGCTACCTCATCGAGATGCGCCGCGTAAAATTCAACACCACGCGCTGACGGCGCCATGCCAAACAAGAGGTTGTCGGAGAACATCACGCGATAAACCGGCGCCTTTATCCCAGGCGTTGCAGCGGCAAGCGCCGCGCCAAGTCGCGCAAATCCTGGTTCATAGATTGCAAAAGCCGGACGCCAGCCGAATTGTGCGGCGATCTTCAGTCCTTCACGAATGTGGCTGTCCGGATTTGGATAATGAACGCCGTCAACGCCTGCCGCCGCCTGCATCCGGTGAGTGATGTTGACGCTGCCCGGATCGACGACACCCCATTCGAGAAGGCCGCGTTCGGCAAGAAGGCGAATTGGCCGATAGCGCGCGTTGACGCCGCCGGCCAACGCCAGGGTCGGATAGACGACGGCGTCGCAGCGATTGCGAATGCTCTCGATGATGCGCGAATAGATATCCGCGTCTTCTACTGGCGCGCCGAACGCATCATAGGCGTGCAAATGAATAATCGCGGCGCCAGCGGCGGCGCATGCGAGCGCTTCCCTGACGATCGCATCGGGGTCGGTCGGAATGCCCGGCTGAAATGCGCGGCCTGCGGCGCCATTGAGCGCGACTTCAAGCCATACGGGGGTCTCCGCCTTGATCATGATTCACAGGATCAAGCGGCGGGCAGTACAAGTCAACGACCGGGTTCAGATCTCTTCAGGTGCGCGATAGAGTCCGAACAGGCGCCAGACCCTGCGGCGCACACGCCGCTCTTGATGCGGCGGCGCAATCCCGTCGTTTTACAAAAGCCTTTCGGGATGCGGCGTTCGTCCAGCCAGTTTGTTGAGGCGGCGTTTGAGACGATAGGAAATGCTTGCGCGTTCGACTGAAGTATTCCGTACCGGGAAAGGCGTACCCGGCGCCGCGACGCCAAGAAACGGCGCAAGCTTATCCCAGCCGTCGCCACGGGCGAGGTCCATGACGAGCAGATCGTTCGGCCGGCCGCGGAAATGATCGATGACTGCGGCGTTGTGGGCTGAGTAGACGTCAATCCAGCGCTCCTTGCTGTCGCAGGCGCGGCCAGACCCTTCGCCGTAGACAAAGCGGTGCATTTCGATGTCGGCCCGACCAAAATGCCGATCTACAGACTGGTGCCACGCGTCCTTGTCGCGAATGGTCAGGATGAATTTCGCGCCCGGAAACGCAGCATCAAGTTCGCGGAAGAAAACCGGCCATGGCATGTCCTCCGCCGCGTCGTATCGCCGGGCCGTTGCAACGCAGAGCTGCGCGCCTTCCCTGGCAAGGCGCGCTGCGGTCCACCGATGCCCAACGGTGCCGGAAACGCGGCATCCAAGCTGTTTGAGCGCCACGTAGAGCGATGTCGTGCCGGTCTTCTGAAAACCGATGCAGAATATTTTGGAGGCGATTTGCGCGGTCATGGCCGCAACTTAAAAAAGATGATTTAGATAGTGGTTAACGACCTGTGACCAGTTTGATGCATGTCTAGCCGCCGAACAGCGGCAGCCTCTCCGCCGCAAACGCGCCTTCAATGTCGAGCAGCCGCTTTTTCGTTTCGGTTCCGCCGGGCGCGGAAAAGCCACCCATCTTGCCGCCGCTCGCGGTGACGCGGTGGCAGGGGATGATGATCGGAAACGGATTGGCGCCCATCGCCGCGCCAACCGCGCGCGACAGGGCCTTGTCGCCGAGTTCCGCGGCAATCGCGCCATAGGTCGTGGTCTCGCCGAACGGCACGCGCAGGAGAATGTCATAAATCCGGTTGGCGAGCGGTTCGATCTGCGTCCGGTAAAGCGGCGCGCCGGCGAATGAAACCGCTTCACCGGCGCAAAGGCGCGTGATTGCGTCTATGATCGTTTCAACGAAAGGCGGCGGCGCGGCCTG
>JBGSVH010000032.1:0-4158 GCA_041753055.1 Parvularculaceae bacterium | reverse complement strand
GCGGACAGCCTCTTTTCCTATGTTGCGACGACCGTCCTTGCGGTCGCGGCGCTGGCGGCGAGCGAAGCGGGGGGGTTGTGGAGCGAAGGCGTCGAGACGGCGTTATACGCGGCGGTTCTCGCAACGATCGGCCTCGCCGCCGCGCCCCCGCTGATGACGGCGATCGGCGCCTTGTTCGGCCGGGATTGATTTTACTTCGCCTTCAATCCGTCTACGAACGAGCGGACTTCCTGATCGATTTTCCTCCATTCGGCGAGATAGGGCCGCTTGAAGCGATAAGTCATTGTCACCGTCGGCGACAGTTCAAATTCCCGCCAGCACTCCGGGCTCGGGATGTCCTCGCGCTCCTTGAAGCAGAATAGCGCAATCACTTCTTTGTCTTCGCCCTCGCCAAGATAGAGCTCCGCGCCGGTATAACCGCTGGTCGGCACGTCGGCGCGTTGTTCCCTGAATTCATATTTGATAAGGCTGTAGGGCGTTCTGGCGCCGCGCCGGTCGATTGTGTTCGGCATATAAAGAATGTCGATGCGCTCGCGCTCGGTAAAGGGCGAGGTTCGCGCCGCCACCAGAATATCGATACGGCGCGTGTCGGGCGCGTTCTCGACGAAATCGTCGCGCCGCGACGGCGCGTATCCGGACAGCGTCGGCCACAGCGCATAGAGCCAGACCTCGTCTCTGGCGCCGCCGCGCCGGTCGCGCGGAAACACAGTGTAATTTGCGGGGACGGCGAAATTCATCCCGGCTACCGAAATCGCCACCGGCTCTTCGCTGATCGCGGGGCTTGGCACATTGCCGCCAAGCGCATCAACGCTCGGGCCAACATAGTAATAGAGAAAGATCGCGCAAAGGACGAGCGTCGCGAGAAATATCCCGAGCGGATATCGCCAGCTGGATTCCCGCCTGACTTCCTCCCCGCCAATCCCGTAATTTGTCATCGACCTTGCCCGTTCACTCATCCCAAAGACCGTGGGGTCTTAGCATGAGCGTCCCCGCGACGCCAATTTGGGAGCGTCGCGGCGGGCGCAATCACGGTCCCGATTCCGGCGATCAACGCCTGTCCGGGATCAGCCCGGGCGGGCGGCTGAAATCCTTCCGGCGGCTAAAGCGCGTCAATCATCTCGGCGACCAGCGGATGACGGACGACATCGGCCCGGCTGAAGCGAACGACCGAGACCTGTTCGATGTGGCTGAGCTTGGTCATCACGTCTTCAAGCCCTGACATGCCCGGCAGCAGATCCGTTTGCGCGGGATCGCCGGTGACGACCATCGACGAACTCCAGCCGAGCCGCGTCAGCAGCATTTTGAGCTGTCCATAGGTGCAGTTCTGCGCCTCATCGATAACGACATAGGCGTTGTTGAGGGTCCGCCCGCGCATGTAAGCAATCGGCGCAATTTCAATGACGCCCTCGGCGATCAGCGATTTCAGACGCTTGCCGGAAATCCGGTCGCACAAGGCGTCGTATAGCGGCCGCAGATAGGGCGAGAGTTTTTCCTCCATGTCACCTGGCAGAAAGCCGAGGCTCTCACCCGCTTCAACCGCTGGTCGCGACAGCACGATACGCCGCGCGCGCCCCTGTTCGAGCGCTTCAACGCCCTTGGCGACGGCGAGATAGGTCTTGCCAGTGCCGGCCGCGCCCGCTGCGAAAACGAGCGGGTTCTGGTCAATCGCATCCATCAGCATTTGTTGCGCGTCGTTGTGGGCGCGAATGTTCTTTCGGTATTTCTGGTCGCGCTCCTGCGCCGGTCCGCTGGCGGCGCCAAGCGGCGACCATTGCGGTTCGTCGAATAGCCGCCTTACATTGTCGCCTTCATAGGCGTCATCTGATGCGCCATGAAAGCCGCCATGCGGGCGCTGCTGCCTGCGTCGGGCCTGAGCGGAGCGTTTCGCCATCAACTCTCTCCTTCATGCGGCGACATACCAACGCCGTCCCGCACGCCGCAAACGGGAAGGCAGATCGGAAATTTTGGGTGAGATGAAGGGCGTCGGCGCTTGCGGCGGATGGAAGGGTCGCTGGTCTGCAATCTGCGCATTCAGCCGCCGGTTACGGTGGACGCCAAAGTCAAACAACGAATCAAGGCTATGCGCGTTCGCGCGCGCTTGGCGAGGGGGGAGCGGAAGATTTCTTGCGCCTGTCGCAGTGATGCGCCAGCGCGACGCAAGTCGAGTTCAGGAATTCAAGCGGCGCGGCGCGCGCCAGCCAGCGGAGGTGCCGCCCTCTTAACGCAAAAAAAGCGCCTTGCGGCGCTTCCTTCAGGGAGAAATTCCTGGCGCAAGCAGTAGTCTCAGTGCTTGGTGTGCACAAACGCCTGCGTGATTTTCGCGTGCGCTTCGGGCGCATAGTTCTGCCAGGATGTGCGTCCGTTGGTGGCGTCAATCACGAAGAGTGATTCATGCGGGCGCAGGAACGGCGCAATGGCGTTTCTGACGCCGATCGCCGTCAGCGAACAACTGACAGTCCAGACATTTTCGGCAAGGCGAAACGCATTGCCGAGACCGGCGAGGGTGTTTTCGACTCGGCTCGCTGTGGCGTTGACGACATCGAAGATCAAAACAAAGTTCGACGGGCCGGATTGATCCGTAGTCGGATTGGAGCGGGCCGGCTGGCCAAGCGGGCGCGCTCTCCTCGGCGTTTGGTTGGCGCTGTCGGCGCCATTGTTTGCAGGCGCAACTTCGCTGTGCGAACCATCCGCCTTGCCGAAGGCGTGAGGGGCGTTGGCGGCGCCGGCAAGACCAAAGAAATAGGCGAAGGCGGGTTCGTTGCGGGCTTCGCGCCAGTCGCGGCTGCCAGCGGGCGCAATCACCGACCACGCAGCGAACCGTCCCTCATGCGCAAATTTGCGAAGGTCCGTCGACGAATAGGGACCGTAAATCCGGTCATTCGACTTGATGCACCAATTGTCTGCAAACATGCCCGCGATCTCCGCTAATCCAGCCATCAGGCAGACGCGCCCTTCTTGCCGAATTGCGGTGCAAAACCTGCGCCGCCCGGACTTGTATCAATTGGGGACTTGGTGCTCTCGATCACCTCTTCCATTTTCTCTGCGGCGCCGGTGAAAACGACGCCAACGCCCTTGTCGTGCCGCCGGACAACTTTCGCCGGCGTGCGGCCGACGGTCACGACGGCGCCAAGCTCGGGTTTGGGGTCGATCGCGACGGACGCGCCGGTCAGCGAAATATCGAGAATTTCACAGGCAAACGATTCGCCGTTTTCAAGCGTCAGGACGGTTGGCTGGTCTTGCCGGATGCGCGGATTGGCGCGGCGGTCGAGCCGCATATGCGGCGTGTTGAGTGCATGGGTGAGATTGTCGGCGGCGCGGCGGGTCTTGGCTTTGCGGGCGCGATAATCGACAGCGAAATGGTGCTTGGCCGAGCGGATGACGAGCGCGTCATAACGGCCAATATCGTCGATATAAACGACAACCTTGTCGCCGGCGTGAGGCGGATTGACCGCTTTCAACAGCGCCCCGCCTGCAGAAATATTGACGACAAGGCAGGGCTCTTCCTCGCCGTCGGCCTTGAGGACGCGCGCCTTCAGCGCCATGCCGACGCGGCGATGCCGGCGCCGTTCTTCGGGCGACAACTCAGCCTGATCTGATGGGGTCGTGTCGGGTTGCTGGCCGGAAGACTTGCCCATGCGCCGCAGCTTTTCCTGATTAACAATTGGTTGATCCTGAGGAATTGTAGACCGGCAGTGTGAACAAAGGTTTGCGTCGCGGACGCCGATGTCCCTAGATGGGCTTGCTGGCGGTCATTCCTGATCGGATCGGGGTTCTTGCCTGCGGTTGGGCGAAGGGGCGAGCGGGGACGGCGGATGGCCGACGGGGACAGACAATACGAGGATTCGCGCGGCCGGGCCCTGATCGGCAATATCCCTGTCGAGGTGATGGCGCTTTCCGGGCTTTTGGCGCTGGTCTTTGCGGCGTTGTTCGTGGCGCCGGCGGGCGTTGAAGAAGCGGTCAGCGAGCAATTCGGGCTGTCGCCGGCGCGGCTTTTTGCGGGCGGGGCAGCAGCGGGCGGGTTGTCCAGCCCCATTGTTATGGGCCAATTTCTTGTAGAGTTTCCGGGACTGGCGGGCGCATGTCGAGGGCCTGATGCGGCCTGATGTGGTTGTATTGTTTCAGCCAGATTCCGATGACAGTTCTGGCCTGCTCGACGGT
>JBGSVH010000031.1:0-6820 GCA_041753055.1 Parvularculaceae bacterium | reverse complement strand
ACCGTCGAGCAGGCCAGAACTGTCATCGGAATCTGGCTGAAACAATACAACCACATCAGGCCGCATCAGGCCCTCGACATGCGCCCGCCAGTCCCGGAAACTCTACAAGAAATTGGCCCATAACAATGGGGCTGGACAACCTTGGTGGGTGCCGAGCTATAGTTCCGACAATTGGCGATGCTAGGGCCTTGGTTGGGTCAATTAAGCAGAAATTCGATCACGAGTTAAAGCGCGATGATCCTTACATGGATGAGCCGCGTGAAAGCGGATACCGCAGCCATCATTTAGTATTTGCCTTTAAGCCCAGAACAGCCTCGGAAGACATTTTTGACGGTCGCCGAATAGAATTGCAAATTCGCAGCCGACTTCAGCACTCATGGGCAACGGCGGTTGAAGCTGTAGGTTTGTATGTCGGTGAGAACTTAAAGGGTAGCGAAGGAAACCCGAACTGGTTGCGCCTATTTGAACTCATGTCTTTGGAGTTAGCACGGACTGAAGGGTGTGATTATGCGCATGAAAGGCGCGCGGAGCGCGTGGAAGAGATAATACATCTCAATAGCGAATTAGACGCGATTCAAATCCTTGATACATTGAGTCATGCCGTATCTGATTTGGATCGCCGAATTCGAGACCCAAATTACACGCCGCAATACTGCTTCATCACCTACGATCACACCAAACGGACCGTTTCAGTCAAGTATTTAGGCAGTCCGTCTGATATTAATGCGGCTTATGGAAACATCGAACACGATGACGAAAAAGCCGGGTCGAACAAGACCAGCGTGGTTGTCGTGCAGGTGGATAAGATTGAGAATCTGAAGGAGGCCTATCCAAATTATTTTGGCGACGTACAGCTTTTCAAAAAGAATCTGTCGGAAATAGTTCTCGGCAATGATGCAAAAGAATATTCGCTGCCGCCAATTGAAAAGGTGCCGCCGCCGCCAAAGGTCATTCCCGACGATTCTTGGCTGCGTCAGCCGCGGCGGCGGAGGTGGGAGTAGCTTTCGTCTTCACTAGTTTCCCAATTTCTTGTTCAAATTTTTCTCTTGCTTCGGTGATATTTAGGTCGCCATCGGCTTCTAGTTCTTTTGCGAGTTCCTTGAATCTTTCCGACTGCGCCTTGTCCGTTTTCGGAGGCGGTTTTTTCGGCGGCTTCTTGCTTACCATTCTGCCCATCCGGCGCGCTGCTTCCATGCATCGGCGCGTCCTTGGCTACGAGTCGTTCGATAGGTGAGACGCTTGCCTTTCGCGCCTTTTAGCAGGTTTTGAGCGCGGGTGGTATCGTCAACGCCAAGGGCGATGCGGTTGGAATAGCGGAAATCAAATTCCGCCATGTAGCGATGCAGGTGGCGCTTGTCGCAGTGCTGATAGACGCCGCGCATGCCGCGCTTGAAGATCGAAAAATAGCCCACGATGGTGTTGGTGTGAACGGTCGGGTCTTCCGCCTTCACATATTCGTCTTTCGAGTGAACGACGACGCCGTGCTCGGCGAAGTTATGGCCGAGAGCTTTGTAATTGGTCGCTTCGTCAGTCATCAGGCGTGCTTCGCGGGCAATATTGGCGTCCAAGATCGGCGCGATGGTTGAAAGGCGAAGGTCATCCACAACGTAGCTCCGCACTTGGCCGCTGTCGCGGTCAACAAGCGACAGGACCTTGTTCATATTGGCCGAGCGCTTGAACTTGGTCGGCGCTGGCGGGTTCTGGCGATCGTTTCCGATGAAAGTCTCATCGACCTCGACCGCGCCGCCATTGCCGCCGAACGGTGCAAGATCGCCAGAACGCATGGCTTCGCGAATGCGGTGCGACAAGAACCATGCGGTCTTCATTGAGCAGCCGAGCATCCGCTGAAGCTGGTTGGTGCTGATGCCCTTCTTGGATGACGCCATGAGGAAAATGGCTTGCAGCCAATGGCGCATGGGGACGTGCGACGCCTCGAACACGGTGCCGATCTTGACGGTGAAGGGCTTGCGGCACTCGTAGCACTTGTAGACGCCAACGCGGGTTGATTTGCCCTTGAGCTTGCCGATGCGCTCCACCGAACCGCAGTGCGGGCAGATTGGCCCCTGCGGCCAAAGGATCGCCTCGACATAGCGGTAGGCGGCGGCTTCGTCGTGAAAGTGCTTGGCGTCGAGGACTGACATGGCTCTAACTCCCTATAGAGCCTAATATAATTACATTATTGGGTACGTCAAGTAGAATATCGCCAACAGCCGCCAATCCGATTGCCAGGAGTCCCGGCGGCGACCGAGGCCCCGCTTTCCCGTCCCGGACCCATCCTCTAAGGATGCCGCGAATATCGGGAGCGCGCATGCCTTCAAATCGAGAAGCCTTGGACCGATCGGTTGAAATCGCCCTCGCGGCGCTTCACGCTGAAGGTCGTCCCCTGAAGATTCTTTACGCCAAGGGCGTCGCCTATTTCATTTTCGCCGATGACTGGCCGGCGACCCATTGCAAACCTGAAAACCTGTTTTCATCGCTCGGGGAATTTCTGAGCGCCGCTAAAGGCCGCAATCTCGCGACGCCTGGCTGCTCGGAATACAATCGCGGGGCCGAATTCGACCTGTTCCGGCAGATAGCGGGTGTCGCCCCCCAGACCGTCACCGTCGATATCGGCGCGAATTACGCGCGGGAGACGGTGCGCCACGCCATCTTCCGCCGATCGCTCAATCTGCCGACAAGCGACCAGCGCCCCGCGATCCTCGCCTTTGAGCCCTGCCCGGTTCGGCACGTGGCGGCGCTCAATATCGACTTTCACGATTTGCCGGAGGTAAGGCTGCTGCCTTACGCGATCGGCGCAGCGAATGGATATCTCCCGATCGCGTTCGGCGCGGAAAACACGCTGGGCGGTTCATTGGTCGCCAGGGCGCAGGGGACGCCGCACGAACTCACCGTCAAGGTAGCCGCGCTGGACAGCGTCCTCGAACAATTTTCAATCGATGCGCCGCTGTTCATGAAGGTCGATACGCAAGGCGCCGAACCGCTGGTGCTGGAGGGAATGAAACATTATCTCGCCGATCATCCGATCTGCGGGATTTTCGAGTTCGCGCCGGGCCTGTTAAACAAGATCGTCAAGCCTGCGGAGTTTTTGAGGCACTTGCTCGACCGCTTCAAGATTTTCGATTTCAGCCAACGCGCGCCGAGCGCGCACGCGGTCCTCGCCGCCGAAGCTGACGCCTTTGTCGCTGACGTGCTGGCGCGCGATACACATTTCACCGATCTCGTATTGCTGGACAGGCGACTGAACTTTTAAGCGCTAGACGGAGGCGCGGCCTACCGGATCCTACAAAAACCCTTACCTCTCTCATAGGAACACTCAGCAGGCCCACTATCTCCTTTCGAGAAAAAATCGCGGCGCGCAGCGCCGCCTATTGGCTAATCGTCGGGCTGATTGACAAAAAGCAGCACGAAGGCGATAGACGCCAGATAAATATAGGCGCCGCTGAACGAGCTGGCGCCCACCTGCCCCTGCCACATCTGCAAGAGCGCCGCGCCGATTACCAGAAATCCGCCAAACCAGACAATGAGCGGCATCGCGCAGCCAAGGATGGCGAGCTTTTTCGCCGCGTTGAACGCGGCCGCTGGCGCGGCAACCTTGCCGGCAAGATCCGTCGCGCCTTTGAACGAGATGAGGCCAACTAGGAGCTCGCCGGTCATGATAATCGCCGTTCCAATGGCGACAAGCAGCGGATTGGTGATCGGCGGCACAATTGTATTTTTATAGGCTGGCGCGTCCGCCAGACTCAAAACCGCGCCGACAGCCATCTGCGCGTATTCCCAATTCACGAGATTGGAAATGAAATAGAATAGCCCCTGCAAGCCGACAGTCATCACCAGAATGATCTTCACGATACGGATCATCATAGCCTCCGTTTTTTCTGTGCGGGGGGACTATCAGCTTCAGCTGAGAGGACAACGCCTTGGATGATTCAAGCGAAGCAGGATACACGATATGCGCGCGGATTCATGTGCGGGAACCTGATCTAGCCGCGAAGAAAGCCCCTCACCTCTTGCATGAAAACATCGAACCGGTCGTGATGGACCCAGTGGCCGGCTTTTTCGATGAGGGCGACGCGCGCGTTTCTGAAATGCTTTGCGCGGCCGTCGGTCGCTGGGTTCGAGGCCCAGCTGTCGGCGCCATAGACAAGCAGCGTCGGGCATGTGATCGCCGCCCAAAGCGCGTATTTGTCTTCCTGCGGAATATCGAAGGGCGGCCAGACATTAACGTAATTGTCGAACTTCCAGCTCCAGCTGCCGTCTTCGTTGCAATTGGCGCCGTGTTCGGTGAGGTGGCGCGCCTGTTCGTCGCTCAAAAACTTGTTCTCGTCCTTCATCCGCGCCAGCGCGTCGTCGAGCGTTGCGTAGCGCTTCGGCGTTCTGGCGCTCGCCGCGCGCTTGTCATCGATCCATTTGCGCATGCGGTCGGCATAGGGCGTCTTTGCAAATTCGGCGACCATTTTAGGCGACGGGCCGAGCCCTTCGATCGCGACGAGTTTTGTCACGTGACCCGGATAGAGCCCGGTATAGCGGATCGCGATATTGCCGCCGAGCGAATGCGCGACAATTGTCACCGGCGCCAGTTTCAGCTGATGGATGAGCTGGGCGAGGTCATAGACGAAACACTGTATTGAATATTCGCCGTCGGGCGACCAGTCGCTGTCGCCATGGCCGCGCAAATCCGGCGCAATGACGTGATAGTTGCGCGCCAGATCGCGCGCGACCCAATCGAGGCTGCGGCAATGGTCGCGGCCTCCATGCATCAGGATGAGCGGCGGCGCGCCGGAATTGCCCCAATCGGCGTAATGGAGTTTCAGCCGCTGCGAAACATAGCGGCGCGAGGTTGGTTCTGCATTCATGATGGGGACACTGCCGTCTTCCCTTTGCGGCTTCAAGCACCCCGCGCAGCCGCTCCCTGGCGGCGCAGTTTCAGTACAGCAGGTATTCCTTGCGCTCGGCCGCCCATGCTTTTTCGTCGGGGAGCGTCAGCGCATCGAGATCGCCCGGCGCCGCGCCCGAATCGTCGACCCATTCGCGCAAAGACGGCCCGCCATTGATAACGTCGATAGCCAGCTTGCCGACTTCATATTCGTAGGGAAAATCGCGCCACAATTGATAGTCGGGATAGAGCCGCCGGATCGCCTTGAACGCCAGCGCCTGCAAACGCCACGGGCGAAACGCCTGATGATCGTAGAAGGGATGCTCGCAGTGGATCTGCACGCCGTTGCACAGCTTGCCCTGGTGTTTATGAAAGGTCGGCTCGAACCAGCACTCGCGCAGACTGCATCCGTTCGTCCACTGCGGCGCCAGCCGGCGCATTTCGGCGATCACCTTGCGCGCATCGATATCCGGCGCGCCGAACAGTTCCAGCGGCCGCGTCGTGCCCCTGCCTTCTGAAAGGGTCGCGCCTTCCAGCATCACCGTGCCGGCATAGGCGCGCGCCATGAAGAGATTGGGCGCATTGGGGCTGGGATTGATCCAGACGCGTTCGCCCAGCGGCCAGCCGAAACCGGGCGCATCATTGGCGCGCCAGTTTTCCATTTTGACGACGCGATAATCGACGTCGAGTTTCCTTGTCTTGATGAACCAGCAGCCAAGTTCGCCAAGCGTCAGCCCGTGCCGCATCGGCATTGGTCCCGCCCCGACAAAGCTTTCCCAGCCGGAGCGCAGCGTCAATCCTTCAAGCGGCCGCCCCGCGGGGTTCGGACGGTCGAGCACCCACACTGACTTTCCAAGTTTAGCCGCCGCTTCAAGCACATAAAGTAGCGTGGTGATAAAAGTGTAGATGCGGCAGCCGAGGTCCTGAAGATCGATGAGAATAACGTCGAACGACTTAACCATCTCATCGCTCGGCCGGCGCACCTCGCCGTAAAGACTGAAAATCGGAATGCCGAGCGCCGGGTCATTGAAGTCGGGCGACTCAACCATATTGTCCTGCTTGTCGCCGCGAAGCCCGTGCTGCGGACCGAAGGCCGCCGTCAGTTTGACGTCGCCGCATCCGGCCAGCGCATCGAGCGCATGCGTCAAGTCCGCCGTGACCGACGCCGGATGCGCAAGGATCGCAACGCGCTTGGCCCTGAGCGGCGCGCGCAAGGCTGCGTCTTCGACAAGGCGGTCTATTCCGAATTTCATGGCTTAGATCCTGATAATTCAACGGCAAAGCAATCGGCGTGATGGAAGTCGGGTTTGCCCGGCGGATGCGCCGCCGCCCAGTAGGATGAAGTTCCGTGTTTCTCGGCGATGATCGCGGACAGTCCAAGATGCAATGGCGGTGACAGGTCAAGCGCCGGCAATTGCAGGAGGTCGATCGACGCGCGAACTATCAGCCGCGCCTTTTCAACCGCTGCAACAATGCCCGGATCGCCTTTGTAGGGCGCCGCGCGCATGCCCGCGCGATAGTCGTCGAAGCGGTAGACCGCCCATTCGGACGACGGCGAAAAATTCCATTCGTAATAAGCTCCGCCGTCCGCCGCCTGAATGAACGCTTCAAAACAGGTCCGCCGCCAAAGCGCATTGGCCCGTCTTTGCGCCGCGACTTCTGGCAAGGCAATTTTGCCTATGTCACCGCTAATGGCAAAGCTCAATGAAAGCCGTCCCGGACGGGCAAGGACGAGATCGACCGCAATACCGGCGATGGCGTCGGTTTTTGACTGGGGATGAAGGGCAAGAGGCTGGCGCATGATGTTTTCCGCGGCGGACGCTGGAGCGATTCATGGGCCCGACCAACGCCACGTTACGGCGTCGGGGTCGCCCGCGGCTTGCCGCCGCCCGCCGCGTCAAATCCCTCAATCGCCCCGAGCACCAAACCCGCCAGCGCCGCCAGCGC
>JBGSVH010000030.1:0-13308 GCA_041753055.1 Parvularculaceae bacterium | reverse complement strand
CGCCCGCCGAAATCGCGGCTGCCGGCAAGTTCGAGCGGCGCGACATCGAGGGTCTGAAGGGCGAGCGGTATGCGACGCCGGCGCCCGCGCATGACGGGCGTGCGGTCGGCGTGACGATCGAGGCGGACGTCCTCCAGGAATTCGGCCGCACCCTGACGCTCGATTTTGCGGCGAATGGCGCTGATGAAATTCTGCTGCTGATTCCGGACGACGCCAACCTCATCGAAACCACCATCGCCGGCGAAACCACGCGCTTTGACAAGCCGGGCCAGAAAATCATCCGCTGTAGCGGCCGGGCGTGTGAAAATTTCCGCGTCATCGCCGTCGTCGGCCGCACCACGGCCAGATGGACAATCCTTGGCCTGCGCTACGGTCTTGACGCGTCAGCCGATGCGTTGAAAGCGGCGCGGCCGGCGTCGGCCGTCCCCGCGCATGGCGGCGATGCGCGCGGCGTCATCTCGCATCAACCGATTTGAAAACGCATTTGACCGCTCGCCGCTATAGCATTCGCCGGCAAACGCCGTAGAGTTACTTTCAGCATTTAGGGAAACCCCATGAACCCGATCGCTTTACTCTCCCTCGCAATTCTCCTGACGCCGACCCTGGCGCTGGCTGAGACGGCATTGACCGCCGAACAGCAATCGCGGCTTTCGGCGATCCTGGCGCAAACGCCGTTGATCGACGGGCACAATGACATCGCCGAGCAGATCTCGGAAAATTACGGCGGCGATCCGTCGACCGTTGACCTGATGAAGGATACGCGCACTCTCCCGCACCCGCTTCACACCGACATCCCGCGCCTGCGTCAGGGAGGGGTCGGCGCGCAATTCTGGTCCGTTTATGTGCCGGCGGAATTGCAGGGCGCAATTTCGGGCGAGGCGGTGCGCGTGCAGATGGACGTTGTCCGCCGGATTGTCGCCAAATATCCGAAGGTCTTTGAATTCGCCGACAGCGCCGATGACATCACCCGCATTCACAAAGCGGGAAAAATAGCATCGATGTTCGGCATGGAAGGCGGCGAGGCGATCAATTCGAACCTCGCAGTCTTGCGCGAATTCCGCAATTCCGGCGTTCTTTACATGACGCTTTGCCACTGGAAAACGACGTCCTGGGTCGACAGCGCCACGGACGCGCCGCAGCATGGAGGACTGTCGCCGTTTGGCGAAACCGTGGTTCAGGAAATGAACAGGATCGGCATGCTGGTTGATCTGTCGCACACCAGCGCCGATTCAATGAAGGACGCGCTGCGCGTCAGCAAGGCGCCAGTGATATTTTCGCACTCATCGGCGCGCGCGATCGACGGCCACCCGCGCAACGTCCCTGATGATGTATTGAAGCTCGTCCACAAGAATGGCGGCGTTGTCATGGTGAATTTCGCGCCGGCGTTCGTGTCGGAAGAATTGCGCCAGTGGGCGGCGCTGAAAGACGGTGAAGAAGCGCGGCAGAAAAGTCTCTTTCTCGGCGATCCGGACGCCGCCAAAGCAGGGCTCGACGCCTGGGTCGCGGCCAATCCGGCGCCGGAAGCAACGCTCAGCCAAGTCGCCGATCACATCGAGCATATTCGCGACGTCGCCGGTATCGACAATGTCGGCATCGGATCGGATTTTGACGGCATTCCGAACGGTCCCTCGGGTCTTGAAGGCGTTGAAACCTATCCGGCGCTGTTTGCTGAACTGATGCGCCGCGGCTGGAACGACAAGGACCTTGCAAAACTTGCGGGCGGCAATTTGCTCCGCGCCTTGCGTGCGGCGGAAAAAGTCGCCGCGCGCTGACACAAACCACGTTCGGGTTGCTCCGGATGAATGCCCGCGTCGGCGGGGAAATGGTGCGTCTCCAATTTCTCTTTTCAGATCAAAACGCCGACAATTTCACATTCAATCGCAGGCTTCGTGTCGGCCCTTTTGACTTCAATTGTTTCACGCTCGCCGGATTTATCGATCCTTCTTTCAAAGACAATCTCTTCGTCCCAAAAAATTGGGCGCTTCAGCGAAAAGTTGAGCGTCACTGGCAACAGGTAACGCGGTTCGATAAATCGCTTCCAAATCATGCTGAAGACCTGATTGCCCGCTACAATTGGCTTGGGGAAGCCCGCTGATTGCGCGACGGCCGGGTCGGTGTGAATTGACGCCGGACAACCGATTTCAAACTGCCGCACAATTTCTGGCGTAAAAACGAAGCTTCCGATTTTTTCTGCCAGCTTTGGGGCGGGCGATTCGCCGGCCATCGGCGCGGCCGTGCGTTTCGCCGACGGCGGTCCCGCTGGATCAATCAGTAGTATGGTTGTCGTCATTTCAGCGAGCGATTCTTGATTATCGTCCGTCAAGACGATCATCGTCGTGAAAATGGCGCCGCGCGATTCCGGTTCGAACGACGTCACCGCGCCGCGGACAAAAGCGGGCGAGCCAATCTCGCTATCCTTGATGACGGTAATGCTCTGGCTGGTAATCACGGCGCCAAATCCCGGATATTGCCGCCGCAATGCGTCACCGATTGCGTAAACGCCCGTCATTAACGCGAGTATCGGGTCCGCCGAATCCGTCGCGGAGTCGATGGCTCCTTGCTTGTGGATCGCCCGCTGCTCTTCTGCGGACCGCTCGCACGGACGTGCGGGGAGAATTCCGCCAGATTCGATCTTGAATTCGATGTCCATTATTACCGCCCCGCCGCGTCGACGTCCGGCCAGTCTAACGATTTTTTGAGGTGCGGCAATTTCTGCCTGTAGCACGCGCGCGCAGGATGAAAACTCGTCGCCGACCTGTTATCTTGAGCGCCGCTTTCCTGAACTCAAACGGAAAATGGTTCAAAATAGCCGTGGAAATCGCCAATCTCTCCTACCTTGTTCGCGATTACGATGAGGCAATCCGCTGGTTCACGGAGAAATTTGGGTTTGTGCTGACTGAGGATACAAGGCTTTCGGAGACGAAGCGCTGGGTCGTGGTCGCGCCGGCAGGCGACAGAGGCGCGGCGCTTGTTCTCGCCAAAGCCGAAGGCGCCGCGCAAGCGGCGCGGATCGGCGATCAGACAGGCGGGCGCGTGTTCCTGTTTCTTCATACGGATGATTTCGACAGAGACCATGCGGCGATGATCGCGAAAGGCGTCAGGTTTCTCGAAGACCCGCGCGACGAGGCTTACGGAAAAGTCGCCGTGTTTGAAGATCTCTACGGGTCCAGATGGGATCTCATCGAACCGCGCTGATCACCCGCGACAATTCGCGCCGCGTGTCTTGAACTGTCCTTGATCCTGATCAAATTCCCTGCTGCGGCGCGGCGTAGTCATGCGGCGAACAAACAGCCAGCAGGGGAATGAAAATGCGTAAAATTTTTGGGTTTGCGTCCGCCGCCGTCGCCGCCGCCGCGATTATATCGCCGGCTCATGCCGAACAGGGCGATTGGCTCGTCCGCCTTCGCGCCATCGGGGTCATGCCGACCGAGGAAGCAGGGCCTGTATTGCCGGCGTTCCCGACGGGGTCGGTCTCGGTTGACAACGCCTATGTGCCGGAACTCGATTTCACCTACTTCTTCACCAACAACATCGCCGCCGAACTCATTCTCGCGACCAGCCCGCACGATATCAACGGCGCCGGCGCCTTGTCGGGTCTCGGCAAGATCGCGGACACGATGGCGCTGCCGCCGACCTTGACCTTGCAATATCACTTTGCACCCGACGCCAAGGTGCGCCCCTATGTCGGCGCCGGCGTCAACTGGACGGTTTTTTACAGCGAAGACGCATCGTCGAGTCTCGTAACGGCGATTGGCGCTACCGATGTTTCGCTTGACGACAGCTTCGGCTGGGCGGTGCAGGCGGGCGTCGATTTCGACATTACCGAACGCATCTTCTTGAATCTCGATGTCAAATATATCGACATTGATACGACGGCGACGCTCGACACCGGCGGCGTCATCAACACTGTCGACGTCAGCCTCGACCCGGTCGTCGCCGGCATCGGTATCGGCATGCGGTTCTGACGCGAATTCCGGCCGTTCTCCTTCCCATCGTTATGCGGCCGGATGGCCGCCGGCTCCAACCTCCCTGTTGGAGCCGGCGGCAAAATTTCAAAGCTGGCGAACCGGGCCCGCTTCGCAGGCCTTGATATCGCGCGACAAGACGCCGACCTCCGCCAGCGCCTTACGCCATGCGCGCATGTGATCGGTATTGAAATGCGCTTCGAGCGCAGCCCAGTCGTCCCAATATTCCAGCGCGATCAGCGTATCGCTTCGCAACACATCGAGCCCGTAAGAATAATAGCGGCATCCAGCTTCCGCGCGCGATCCTTCAATCATCGCCTGCATGGAGGGCCGGGCTTTCTCGAACGCGCCGGGCGGAAAAATTGCGGTTCCGGAAACGATGATCATCGGGGCTCTCCTTTGGACCAAATTATCGATGCGACAAAATCTCCACTGCGCAGCAAGGTCCGTCAATGGCGCGCGGCGCCTCGCCTGCAGCCGGGGCCCCCGATGAACATCCATGAATATCCGGTCGCCGCCGGCTCCCGCCTCCCTTTAGGAGCCCGCGGCGAAGTCTTTGGCGGCCTTTGTCAGCGATCCTTGTCGATCGCCTCAAGGACCGCGGCGACTTCGGGGCGCTGCTGATAGCTTTTGTCGTTGGTCAGATAATCTTCTTCGTAAAGCTTTGCGGCGATGACGCCGTTCGGCTTGATATAAAAAACCGCCGGGTGCGCAATGCCGGCGAAGCGTCCGTCCTTGTGCGTCTCGTTGCGCAGTTGAAAAGCGTCTATAATTTCCGATTTCGGGTCCGAGAGCAGCGTCACCCCGACGTTATATTGCTTGACGAAGGCCGCTTGTTTCTCGCCGCTGTCATAGCTGACGAAGGCGACGGTGACGCCGCGTTTCTGGAACTCGTTGCGCGCTGCATCGACGGTCAGCGTCTGGTTCTTGCAATAGGGGCACCAGTCGATCGAGCGAATGAAGTAAAGCGCCATGCCGTTGGGACCGGTCAGCGACGCGAAATCGCGCGCGGCGCCTGACGAATCGGTCGCCGCGAGCGTGTGCGGAATTTTGGCGCCGATTTTCGCGCCAAGCTCGGGCGCCTGCGCGACGGCGCCGGGCGCCGAGGAGACGGCGAGCGCCATGCCCGCAAAGGCCGCGCGGATAAGGGCGGGGATAGCAAGGGTCATGGAAGTCCTCCGACGGTTTTCGTTCAGCCAAACCTAGCAAACGCCGCCTCGCTTGCAGATTCACGAAAGGCGGAATTTGGGCGTGATCTCCGTATGCGGGTCGCGGGGGCGTTGCGGCGCCGCCGTGCAGGCGCTAATCGGGAGCGCTAACCCCCGCCCGCAGCCGGAGCCCCCGATGAACATCCATGAATACCAGGCCAAAGAACTGTTGAAATCGTTCGGCGTCGCCGTCTCGAAGGGCGTTGCTGTCCTCGACGCCAAGGACGCCGAGGCGGCGGCCGCGACGCTTCCAGGTCCCCTTTATGTGGTCAAGGCGCAAATTCACGCCGGCGGGCGCGGCAAGGGCAAGTTCAAGGAAGCGTCAGCCGGCGACAAAGGCGGGGTTCGCCTTGCAAGATCGCCGGCGGAAGCGGCGGCCTTCACCAATGAGATGCTCGGCGCAACGCTCGTCACCAAGCAGACCGGCGCGGCGGGGAAACAAGTCAGTCGCATCTACATCGAAGACGGCAGCGACATCGCGCGTGAGCTTTACCTCTCGGTGCTGGTCGACCGCGCTACTGCGCGCATCGCCTTCATCGTGTCGACCGAAGGCGGCGTCAACATCGAGGAAGTCGCCGCTGAAACGCCGGAAAAGATCGTCACCGTTCACATCGATCCGGCGACCGGCGTCATGCCGCATCACGGACGGCGCATCGCCAAGGCGCTCGATCTCAATGGCGATCTCGCCAAACAGTGCGGCAGGCTCGCCCTGCAACTTTACAAAGCCTTCGTCGACAAGGACATGGCGATGCTCGAAGTCAATCCGCTGATCGTGACCAAAGACGGGAACTTGCGCGTGCTCGACGCCAAGGTCGGCTTCGACGACAACGCGCTGTTCCGCCATCCCGACATCATGGCGCTGCGCGACGAGACCGAGGAAGACCCCTATGAGCGCAGAGCCAAGGAATTTGATTTATCTTATGTGAAGCTCGACGGCTCAATCGGCTGCATGGTGAACGGCGCAGGGCTTGCGATGTCGACCATGGACATCATCAAGCATTACGGCGCCGAGCCTGCGAACTTCCTCGATGTCGGCGGCGGCGCGACGAAAGAGAAAGTGACGGAAGCCTTCAAGATCATCACTTCCGACCCCAACGTCAAAGGCATATTGGTCAACATTTTCGGCGGCATCATGCGCTGCGATACGATCGCGGAAGGCATCATCGCCGCGGTCAACGCGGTCGGCCTGAAAGTGCCGCTGGTCGTGCGGCTTGAAGGGACGAATGTCGAAAAGGGCAAGAAGATACTTGCGGAGAGCGGATTGGCGATCACGCCGGCGGATGATCTTGAGGACGCGGCGCAGAAGATCGTGAAGGCGGTGGGATAGGTCGGTTCAGTCAAAACCGTGATGCAAGCGGTGATGTAATAGATATGTCGGATGCGGACGGGCCTCAGCCGCTTTCGGCAATATAAGTCTTCGTTCGCTTGTTAGTAGTTTGAGCGCCGAGGTCGGCGCTTTTTTCTCATTTACCAAAATCCGATAGTCGTCGCTAATTGAAACAATGCCTCGATCGAACATCCAGTGAGCTGTGCGGCATAGTGCGAGGCCGTTTCTTAAGGCATCCGGACCATTAAGCGATACCGGTTTGATATGCGCCGCTTCCACTTCGGGCCTGCCGCCGCCATTCAAAATCTTAAGGCCTGTCAACGCGCACGTTTCTTCGTAAGCAGATTTAACAAGCCTCGCAAAGGCCGCGTCTCTAAATGGTCGGTTAGTAATTCGTTCGACGATCGGGCGTTCGAAATCGACTGAGGTTTCATTTAATCCATGTATCGAATCTCCAATGTCCTGCGATCCGATCCAGTCCTGTTCCCCGAGATTCTCTCTTATGCCAACGAAGCCGGCAGCGCATATCGATTCGAATTCCGCTCTCGTGATCGGGCGAACGGATCGACCAAAGGCCCCCCGATTTGTCTTGCCGTCGGCGCGGCGCAACTTTGCTTCGAAATATTGTTCGCCTTCCTTGAATCGTACGGACGATGAGAATGGAATAAAATCCGATATTCGAGCATAGTAAAAGCCCGGTTGCGTCGGGTCTTCATCGACAGAGGTTACCCTCGCGATTGCGAAATAGGATTGGTTACCCCCTGACTTTTCGCTGCCTGCGCCCAATCTCCTTGGCTCATAATAAATGATCCAGTCACCGACGGTCTGTGATACCGCGTTGAAATAAGTCTGCGGAAAGTGGTAGCGCTCTTCCGGCAAATCGTCATAAATCGAGCCGGACGAATGAGTGAAAATTGCGTGAACCACAGCGGAAGGCGGCCTCAATAATTGCGACGCGTCTGACGACCTGTCGAACAAGTCTGATCAGATATTTTCTCTGACTGCAACCGAATTGCCGAGGACCGGATCTTGTCATCAAAAACCGACTTCTCCTTCCTCCACCCCCTTCGCGTTCGCTGGGCCGAATGCGACGGGCAGGGGATTGTCTTCAACATCAATTATTTTCTCTATTACGACGTCGCGATCTGGGAATGGACGCGCGCGCTCGGCTATTCGACATGGAACGACGCGCCGCAATTCGTGACAGCGCATGCCGAATGCGACTTCAAGGGCTCGGCGCATTTTGACGACGAACTTGAAATCGGCATCCGGGCCGGCCGGCTCGGGACGAAATCGATGGAAATTCTGGGCGCGGTTTTTCGCGGTGACGAACTGCTCAATATCGGCAAGCTCAATTACGTCTATGTGAAATCCGGAACGGTCGAGACGGCGCCGCTGCCGGCCGAATTCATCAATCGCGTCATGGCGTTTGAGCGCGTGAAGCCGGAGAGGAACTAAGGCCCTCACCCCCGACCCCGCTCCCGCTGCGCGGGAGAGGCGAGGAGTTACAGATGACCGAAATCAAAAAGCTGAATATCCTGAAATCGTTCGACCGCATCGCCGAGCCGTGGTCGCCGCATATCGCCGCGCGGGTCAATTCGCAGGAAGTCCGTCTCGCGAAAATCGAGGGAAGCTTTGACTGGCACTCTCATGACGGCGTCGATGAATTATTCTTCGTCGTAAAGGGGCGTTTCGTCATGCGCTTCAGGGATCGCGATGTCGCAATGGCGGAAGGCGACATGGTCGTCGTGCCGGCCAATACCGAGCACATGCCGGTCGCCGATGAGGAATGCTGGATACTGATGATCGAAGACGCCGGCACGCGCAACACTGGAGACAAGGTCACCGACAAGACGAAAATCGATTTGCCGGTGCTTTGAAGGTCAGCCGGTCAATTGCTCCAGAATTGACATGCGGTCGAAATAGATGCGTTCGCAGACGATCTTGTCGCCGTCGAATTCGAAGAAGGCGGACATCTTGACCTTGAACGCCTTGCCGGTAGCGGGCAGTTCGCCGGCGGGTGTTTTCAGCGGACCTTTGTGCGTGCCCATCAGCCAGAATTCGGTGATGACGGCGTCGCCCGTCTGCCGCAGGCTGATGATCTCGTTGCGCTGGTCGGGAAAGGCCGTGCGCGACTGGCGGTAATAGGCGCGCACTTCGTCTTCGCCATCGAACGCCTGGCCGGTTCCGACCAGTTCATAGCGCGGATGCGCGAAGGTCGCGATCGCCGCATCGAAATCATAGACGTTCTCCGCCGCCATGTGATCGCGGATCACCTTCAGGCGCTGTTCCGCGAGCGTGTCGCTGGTCATCGGCATTCTCCTGTTGCCGGCGAGCCTAGCAAGCCCCCGCTGGCGGCGAAACCGGCTCTGATGGTTGCCCCGGCGTCCCCGCGCGGCTAAACACCCTCCCGTCCTGCCGCCGAAAGCGAAAACCCGAAATATGTCCATCCTCGTCGACAAGTCGACCCGCGTCATCTGCCAGGGCCTCACCGGCTCGCAAGGCACCTTTCACACCGAACAGGCGATCGCCTACGGCACGCGCATGACTGCGGGCGTGACGCCGGGCAAAGGCGGCTCGACCTGGGGCTCGAACGGCGTGGCGCTTCCCGTCTGCGATACGGTCGCCGAAGCGCGCGACAAATACGGCGCCGACGCCAGCGTCATCTACGTGCCGCCGCCCTTTGCCGCCGATTCGATTCTTGAGGCGATCGACGCTGAAATTCCACTTATCGTCTGCATCACCGAAGGCATTCCGGTCCTCGACATGGTCAAGGTGAAGCGCGCTCTCGACGGTTCGAAGTCGCGGCTCGTGGGCCCCAACTGCCCCGGCGTCATCACCCCCGACGAATGCAAAATCGGCATCATGCCGGGCCATATCCACCGCGACGGACATGTCGGCATCGTCTCGCGCTCGGGAACGCTGACCTATGAGGCAGTCCACCAGACGACGGTTGCCGGTCTTGGCCAGTCGACCTGCGTCGGCATTGGCGGCGATCCGGTCAAGGGAACTGATTTCATCGACGTCCTCGAGCTTTTTCTCGCCGACACCGACACCCATTCGATCATCATGATCGGCGAAATCGGCGGCTCGGCCGAAGCGGACGCGGCGGAATTTCTCGCCCGCAACAAAGTGAAAAAGCCGACGGTCGGCTTTATCGCCGGCGTCACCGCACCTCCCGGCCGGCGGATGGGCCATGCCGGGGCGCTCGTTTCGGGAGCGAACGACACCGCGGCGGCAAAGATTGAGGCGATGACGAGAGCCGGGATCGCGGTCTCCGAAACCCCGGCCGCAATGGGCCGGACCTTGCTCAAAATTCTCAAAAAATAAAGGCGATCCATCCCAAAAGTGAGGCGCCTGCCCATTGAAACCTTGGGTGGCTGGCGTAAGTAACCGGCGCGGCGCGTCAGACGGGCGTTCCCGACCAGATCCGGACCTAGATGATGGCCAAAGACGGCGACGTCCCTTCAAGTCCTGCCAATTCAGGCGGCTCGGCTTCCCCCCAAGCGACGGCTGACTTGTCTTTCGCCTCCGGCGCGAACGCCGTTTACGTCGAGCATCTCTATGCGCGCTACGCCGCCGACCCCCATTCGGTAAGCGCCGACTGGCGCGCCTATTTCGCCGGGCTTGGCGATGCGGCGGGCCTTGCCGCCCAGAATGCGAAAGGACCGAGCTGGGGCTGCAATGACTGGCCGCCGCGGATTGCGAGCGAAGCGACGGCGCTCCTCGACGGCGACTGGACCGCGGTTGAAAAATCTGTCGGCTCGAAAATCGAAGCAAAAAAACCGATGCTCGATTCAGCGACGGTCAGGCGCGAAACGCGCGACTCGCTGAGCGCGCTGATGCTCATTCGCGCCTATCGCATTCGCGGGCATCTGATCGCCGATCTTGATCCGTTACAGCAGACTCAGAAGAAACTTCATCCCGAACTCGACCCCGCAACTTACGGGTTTTCGGATGCCGACATGGATCGGCCGATTTTCATCGATAACGTGCTGGGTCTTGAAACCGCGACCCTGGCCGAGATCATCGGGATTTTGCGCCGGACCTATTGCGGGACGTTCGCGGTCGAGTTCATGCACATCACCAACCCCGAACAGAAGCAATGGCTGCAAAACCGGATCGAGGGACGTGACAAGGAAATTTCCTTCACTGTTGA
The DNA here is from genome assembly GCA_041753055.1 of Parvularculaceae bacterium. GTDB lineage: Bacteria > Pseudomonadota > Alphaproteobacteria > Caulobacterales > Parvularculaceae > Amphiplicatus. The sequence continues at coordinate 2,649 of JBGSVH010000030.1, read as the reverse complement.
AGGCAAAAAGGCGATCCTCAACAAGCTGATTGAGGCGGAAGGCTTCGAGAATTTTCTGCAGACGAAATACACCGGCACAAAACGTTTCGGCCTTGATGGCGGTGAAGCGATGGTGCCGGCGCTTGAGCAGATCATCAAGCGCGGCGGCGCGCTCGGCGTAAAGGAAATCGTCATCGGCATGCCGCATCGCGGGCGGCTGAATGTGCTCGCTGCGGTGATGGGCAAGCCCTATTACCACATCTTCCACGAATTTCAGGGCGGCTCGGTGACGCCGGACGATGTTGGCGGATCAGGCGACGTCAAATACCATCTTGGCTCATCGTCCGACCGCGAATTTGACGGCAATCGCGTGCACCTGTCGCTGACGGCGAACCCGTCGCATCTTGAAGCGGTCGATCCGGTGGTGCTTGGCAAAGCCCGCTCGAAACAGGACCGCATCGAACCCGGCGACATTGAAGCGCCGAGGACGCACGTGCTGCCGCTGCTGCTGCATGGCGATGCGGCTTTCGCCGGGCAGGGCATTGTCGCTGAATGTTTCGATTTTTCCGGCCTTCGCGGCTATCGCACCGGCGGCACCATTCACTTCATCGTCAACAACCAGATCGGGTTTACAACCGCGCCGAAGTTTTCGCGCTCATCTCCCTATCCCTCGGATGTCGCCAAAATGGTCGAGGCGCCGATTTTTCATTGCAATGGCGATGACCCCGAAGCGGTCACTTACGCTGCGAAAGTTGCAACTGAATTCCGTCAGAAATTCGGCTCCGATGTCGTCATCGACATGTTCTGTTATCGCCGCTTTGGCCACAATGAGGGCGACGAGCCGAGCTTCACACAGCCGATCATGTACAAGAAGATCCGTGCGCATCCGACAACGCGCGCCTTGTATGCTGACCGCCTCGAAGCGGAAAAGGTCATTGACGCGTCCTATGAAGAAACCGAGCGCGACCGTTTCAAGGCGTTTCTGGAAGGCGAATTCCAATCCGCCAACTCATTCAAGCCGAATAAGGCCGACTGGCTTGACGGGCAGTGGTCCGGTTTCGTGCCGCCGCTTGATGACGACCGGCGCGGCGACACGGCGGTCGAACTCAATGTCCTGAAAAAACTCGGTGAGCGCATCACCTCGTTTCCGGATGGCTTCAAGGTCCACAAGACCCTGGCGCGTGTCCTCGCCGACCGCCGCACCAGCATTGTCGACAAGGGCGCCGATATCGACTGGGCCTCGGCCGAGGCGCTGGCCTTCGGATCGCTGGTGCTTGACGGTTTCGGCGTGCGCCTGTCGGGACAGGACAGCCGGCGCGGCACCTTCTCGCAGCGCCATGCGGTTTTCGTCGATCAGGAAACTGAAAAGACCTTCACGCCGCTGAGCCATATCAAAGGCGCAAAAGCGACCTTCGAAGTGCACGATTCCTCGCTCTCGGAATTTGCCGTGCTCGGCTATGAATACGGCTATTCGCTCGCCAATCCGAAATTCCTGGTTCTGTGGGAAGCGCAATTCGGCGACTTCGCCAATGGCGCTCAGGTCATCTTCGACCAATTCCTGTCGTCAGGCGAGCGCAAATGGCTGAGGATGTCCGGACTCGTTTGCCTGTTGCCACATGGCTATGAGGGCCAGGGCCCGGAACATTCCTCGGCGCGTCTTGAACGGTTCCTGCAGCTTTGCGCGCAGGACAATATGCAGGTGGCAAACTGCACGACGCCGGCGAATTACTTCCATGTCCTGCGCCGGCAGATGCGCCGCAATTTCAGGAAGCCGCTGATCCTGATGACGCCGAAATCGCTGTTGCGCCACAAGAAGGCGACTTCAAGCCTTGCGGACATGGGGCCGGGATCGTCCTTCCATCGCGTCTTGTGGGATGACGCCGAACACAAACCCGGCTCGACCGTACAACTGACTTCCGACGACAAGATCAAGCGCGTCGTTATCTGCTCGGGTAAAGTCTATTACGATCTGCTTGAAGAGCGCGAAAAGCGCGGAACCGACAATGTCTATCTCCTGCGGGTCGAACAATTCTATCCCTATCCGGCGCATTCGATGATCGCTGAACTGCAGCGCTTCAAAAAAGCCGACATTATCTGGTGTCAGGAAGAGCCGAAGAATATGGGCGCTTGGTTCTTCATGGAACCGAACATCGAATGGACGCTTGGCCAGATCGGCGCCAAATCGAAGCGCGCGCGCTATGTCGGCAGAGCCGCTGCGGCCTCGCCGGCGACCGGTCTTTTGAGCCGGCACAAACATGAACTCGACGATTTCTTGAACGAAGCCCTTTCCGTCTGACCGAACTTCCATCAGGAGCGCAATCAATCATGGCGACCGAAATCCGCGTACCGACGCTTGGCGAATCCGTTACCGAGGCGACGGTCGGAAAATGGCTGAAGAAGGTTGGCGACACGGTAAAGGCCGACGAGCCGCTGGTCGAACTTGAAACCGACAAGGTTTCTGTCGAAGTGCCGGCGCCGAGCGCGGGCGTCATCGTGAGCATCTCGGCGGAAGAAGGCGTCAATGTCGAGGTCGGCGGGCTTCTTGGCGCCATTGACGTGTCGGCAAAGACGGCGACGCCGGCAAAGGAAACAATGGCGGCTGCGCCGGCCAAGGACTCCAGGCCCGCCGCTGCGCCGAAATCGGCCCCGCCGCCGACAACGGAGGCGGGC
>JBGSVH010000029.1:0-12149 GCA_041753055.1 Parvularculaceae bacterium | reverse complement strand
TGCGGCCTCGATTTCGGGCGGCACGATGTCTTCCTGAACGTCGCCGGGGGCCTCCGGATTGCCGAGCCGGCAGCGGACCTTGCTGCGGCGGCGGCGCTCTGCTCCTCGTTGTTCGACCGGGCGCTCCCCAAGACCTATGTGGTTTTCGGCGAAGTCGCGCTGTCGGGGTCGGTGCGGCCGGTCAATCAGTCCGACGCGCGCCTTAAAGAGGCCCAAAAGCTCGGCTTTTCAGGCGCGCTCGCGCCACATCCCGCCAAGCCGGGCGCGAAGGCCGAATCACTTGATATCGTTAACGCCGAGACCCTTGCTGACCTCATTGCCTGGGTGAAGCGAAACGACAGTTGAGCAGGCGGCGGATCGCGGATAATGAGGCGCGGGGGATGAGCGCTTGATTGCTGTAAAGAGCGCTAGTAACGGGTGCCCTATGACGGTGTTTGATGCGCTTTTGTTGACGGTCGTCGGCGTATCGGTTTTTTTCGCCGCCATCAGGGGCGCGCTGCGTGAGGTTGCAACGCTGGCGGCGCTGGCCGTCGCTGTTCTCGCCGCATGGCTCGGCATGAAACCGGTCGCCGCAGCGCTCGGACAGTCATCCTTTTTCACCTCCGTTGCGATTGGCGGCATGATCGGGCTCGGCGTATTTCTGGGCAGCTATTTTCTGCTGCATAAGGCGATGTTGAGGGTGAAGCTGAAAGGCCGGATGCCGACCTATAACAAGATCGGCGGCGCGGCTTTCGGTTTGTTGCGCGCGCTGGCGCTGATCGGGCTTGGATTTCTCGGCTATGGTTATTACCTCGAGGAAGGCAACCAACCGGACTCCGTCAGGAAAGCTTTGCTGCTTCCGATTGCGTCAGCGTCGGCTGGGTTTTTTGAACAGTTCGCGCCGCCAAACCGCGACCTTAGCGCTGAAACCGCCGGCAAGAACGGCAGCGTCGCCGATGGATATGACGGCCGCGACCGTTCCGGGCTCAAGGAAATCATGACGACCGTCACCACCACTGACCAAAGCGCCGCGCCGAAAACAGGCGATCCGATTGCCGATATTCTGACAGAGGAAACCACAAGCGATGGCAAGCCAAACCAGTGATGAAGTCGCTGTCGCGCGCCGGTTAAAGCGTCTCGGCGCTAAATACCGCCGCCGCGCTTCTGACCTCGAGGCCATCATCGGCGCGCCAAAACTGAATGAGGAATGCGGCGTCTTTGGCGTCATCGGCACCAATGACGCAGCGGCCTTGACGGCGCTGGGCCTGCACGCGCTTCAGCATCGCGGTCAGGAAGCCGCCGGGATGGTGAGCTTTGACGGCGAGAAGTTTCATTCCGAACGGCATCTGGGGCTTGTCTCCGACAATTTTTCCGACGCTGATACGTTGCTGCGGTTGAAAGGCGTCGCTGCGATCGGACACACGCGGTATTCGACGCAAGGCGCGACCGTCATCCGCAATGTGCAGCCGCTCTATGCAGACCTTGATCGCGGCGGCATCGCGCTCGCTCACAATGGCAATCTCACCAATTCACGCAAGTTGAAGTCCGAACTCGTTCAGCGCGGCGCGATTTTTCACACGACCTCCGACTCCGAATTGTTCCTGCAACTGACGGCACGCTCACACCAGCTTTCCATGGTCGACAAGCTGATCGACAGCCTGAAACAGGTCGAAGGCGCGTACGCACTTGTGGTGCTGACTAAAGACGCACTGATCGGCGCGCGTGACCCGGTCGGCATCCGTCCCCTCATTCTTGGCGAGCTTAACGGCAAGCCGGTGCTGGCGTCAGAAACCTGCGCACTGGATCTCATCGGCGCCAATTTCGTTCGCGACATCAAGCCGGGCGAAGTCGTCATCTGCAGGGCCGATGGCGAAGTTGAAAGCCGTCAGGCTTTTCCCGCGTCAACGCCGGCGCGGCCGTGCATCTTTGAGCTTATCTATTTCGCACGGCCGAATTCCGTCGTTGACGGCAAGAGCGTATACCAGCTGCGCAAAAAGTTGGGAAAGCGCCTTGCAGAAGAAGCGCCCTGCGACGCCGACATGGTCTCGCCGATTCCGGACTCAGGCGTTCCCGCCGCAATCGGTTTCGCGCAGGCGTCAGGCCTGCCGTTCGAGCTGGCGCTCATCAGGAGCCATTTTGTCGGGCGCACTTTCATTGAACCCGAACAGCGGATCCGCGAAACCGGCGTTGAGCGAAAACACTCGCCAAATCGCGGCGTCATCGAGGGGCAGCGGATTGTTCTCATCGACGATTCCATCGTTCGCGGCACGACATCACGCAAGATCGCGCAGATGCTGCGCGCCGCCGGCGCGAAAGAAGTTCACATGCGAATTGCCTGTCCGCCGATTATCTACCCCGACTTTTATGGAATCGATACGCCGTCGAAAGACGAACTGATTGCAAGCCGCCTGACGGTTGAAGAAATGCGCCGCGAAATCGGCGTTGACAGCCTCGCGTTCCTGTCGCTCGACGGCCTCTACGAGGCGTTTGGCAAAGGCCCGCGCGATCACACCGCGCCGGCGTTTACCGACCATTGCTTTACTGGCGATTATCCGACGCGCCTGACCGACCAGAACGAAGAAAAGCGCAACGCCTCCATTCACCAATTGTCGTTCCTCGCGGAAAGCAGCTGAACGCAGCGCTAATCTTTGATTGCCAATTGCTCGTCGACGGCGCGCACGGCGGCGTCAAAGGCGCCGTTGACATAGGCAAGGGCGCTCGCATCCGAATTGGCGATAGAAATGCGCCCGATTGCTGCGCGCGCGGCAAGGTGCGGACCGTTTGACGGCGTCCAGTCCGGCGGATCGAACAATTCGTTATATTCATAAGCATACCCATGCGGCCAGCGATTGACGGTGATGCCCGCGATGTCGCGTTCAGCGTCAAACCCATGTGCCGCCAGCATGCCGGTCAGTTGGTCGACAATCGCCGTTTCAAATTCATCATAGCTCATCGCATAGAGCTTGCGGCGCCCGGCCTTATGTTGCTCTTTTTCGTTGAGGCCGACGCCGGGTTCAATCGGCACGTAATGCATGTGAAGAATGATCGGATCGTCCGGCGACGACGAAAACCGATAATCGCCGATGCTGACCGGGAAGTCGAGCGACGACGATTCGAAGAACGCCGACGGCGCATAGAACCGGTGATACCCTGCTTCCGCAAAAGCGCGCCAGTTTCGCAGCGCGACATTGACATAAACCAGCGGAATCTTGGTAAAGAAGCGGATCGCTTCTTTCTGTGTCTCCGGCATTTCCGGACACATATAGGGCGCCATCGCCATATAGCCGGCAAAGATCGCGTGACGGCCGCGGACGCGGTGGGTCTCGCCATTTTTCACATAAACAATGTCGACGGACTTACCTGTCGTCGAATGCTGGAGGTCGATTGCGGTGGCGCCAAGGCGGATACACACATCCGCATCCTGCCGGTCGAGCGTTGAATAATCGATTGGCGCGGTGACAATGTCTTCCATCGTCGAGCCGCTGGCGGCGGCCGGCGCGAGATTGCGAACGAAGAGCCGCGCAAGACTGGCGTTGCCGTCCGGGAAATGGAAAATATAGGGCTCTTCGCTTTCGTGCGGATTGCGCAAGGCCTCGCCAAGGCCAAGCCCCGCGGTTCCCGGCATGCCCCAGCGCGCCGCTTCGAGCGCGGACAGAACATCCCATCCAGCGCCCCAGATGCCGAGCGGGATGCGCCGGAGCAGCAATACCAGTTCTTCCGGCGCCGCCGCATATTGGCGCAGATAGTCTTCATAACTGATCTTGCGCAGGGCCGTGATTTTTTCTTCGGTAGTCTTGCCCTTCAGGAAGTCCTGCTTCTTGAGGACAAGAGTTTTGAGCGCGGACTTGGCAGCGTCTTGTAACGGCAGTTGCGACAGCGCTTTCTTGACGGTCGATTTTTCCGGCTCTTGCGACCAGTAGGGGAATGGAATTTCGGTCAGGACATCGGCGCCATAGGTTTTCTTGTCCGCATAGAGGCCGGGCCGCATGGCGTGGCGCTGGTAAAAATCCTGATCGAAATAATCGTAGAACTTGCTGACATCAGCGCCGAGCCCCTTGAGGATGCTTGCGGCCTCTTTCGAATAGCTGGCCGGTCCGTCGATCGACTGACTGCCGCCATGACCAATCAGGGTTTTGCCATCGACCGTGAATTCATTACGCTTGGCGTGGCCGCCGAAATCATCATGATTGTCGAGAATGAGAATTTTGACGGGCCCCGCCGCACGGTCGCGAAAGCGCTGCGCGGCGGCGAGCCCTGAAAGCCCCGCGCCTATGACAACAAGATCGTAAAGCGTGTCTGTGAGCGCTGCGGGCCGCGCCCATTTGCGGCCCTCCCAGGCGAGCGCATGCGCCGTTTCAAAAGCGCCGGCATGCGCACCGCGCAATCCCGTCAGCGCCGGTGAATAGGGCGCCGTTCCTGCACCGTCTGCGCGCGCCGCAAACAATGCGGCAGGCGACAACGCTCCCGCGGCGACGCTCAGCGCAACGCCGTTGAGAAAATCGCGGCGGCTGATTTCGGATTTCAATCTGGCCATGAAGGAACGTCCCTCGCGCATGTCAACATGGAAACGCTATCAGAAGTCGGCGCGTCGCCGCCATGGGCCCATTATTCACGCCGGCGGAATGGAATAGGAACCGGTCGCGTGGGCGACAGGATCTTCTTCGCCCCTGGACCAGATCGTGACCTCGCCAACTGCCAGCCGCGATCCGAGCTTCAGAAGGCGGCATTCGGCAATGAGGTCTGCCGGCGGCGGCTTTCGTAAGAAATTGGTGGTCATGCTGGTGGTGACCGCAAGTCCTTTGGGTCCGACACTGGCCAAAACGGCGGCATAAAGCGCGGTATCGGCGAGCGCGAACATGGTTGGCCCGGAAACCGTCCCGCCAAGGCGTAGCGAGTGATCGCGCATGACCATGGCAAGGCGCGCAGAACGGCGGCCAACCGCCTCGATTGTTACGCCGGACTGGTCCCAGCGGGCGAACCCCTCCCTGAGCAGGGCGGTGATTTCATCGACCGACATCAAAGCATCCTTCATAGCGGCGTTTCTGGCTCGGATTGCGGGGACCGGGCAAGGCCGAGGCGCAGCGCTGGCGAGGGCCCTTGGCAAAGCGGACGCAATCGGCATTATCCCCGCGCATGACCCCAACCGAAAAAGCCCGCGAGGACTTCAAGCGCGCCCTCGTCCAGACGACGCGCGCCCTTTCAGCCGTGCCGGAGGTTGAGGTCGCCTTTGGCGGCGATCATGCAACCGTTTCCGGGCGTCAGGCGAAAATTCCTCTGCCAGCGCGCGTCCTTGACCGGGGCGCGGCGATGGTTGCCCGCGGCGAAGCTGACGCCGCCGCGTTGCGTCTTGCCCATCACGACGCGCAAAAATTTTCAAAAGCGCTACCAAAGGGCGTCGAAGCGCAGGCGGTCTATCGCGCGCTCGAAGAGGCGCGGATCGAAGCGATCGGCGCGCGCGCGCTCAAAGGCGTCGGCGACAATCTCGCCGCAGCCCTCGACAAATCGATTGTCGATCGCCGCCTCGACCGGCTCGACGCCAATGACGCCGCGCCGCTGTCCGATATTGCAGCGCTCCTTCTCCGTCAGCGCCTGACGGGAAGGGACCACCCGCCATCGGCGAAAGCCCTGGTTGCAGCCCGCGCTGGCGAGATCGAAGCGCTGGCGGGCGCGTCGCTCGATGCGCTCGCCGCCGCTGATGACCTGCATGATCAGGCGGCATTCGCGCGGCTTGCCCGCAAGGTCATTCGCGACCTCAACCTCGACGATCAGGCGGGCGACGACAAAGGCGACGAGCAGACGCAAGGCGACGACGAAGAGCAATCGAAAGAGGACCAGTCAGCCGACGACGAAGACGACGGCGCCTCTGACAGCGCGGAGGATCAGTCCGGCGGTGACAGCGAGGCGCCCGATTCCGATTCGGAAATGAACGAGCAGGATTTTGAAGCGGCCGAAGACGACGCCGACGGCGCTGTCGAGAATGCCCGCATCTCTTCCATCCGCGCCTCCTTCGACGGCGATAGCGGCAAGCGCTATCACGTCTACACAACTGCTTACGACGAGACCGCCGAAGCTTCTGAATTGTGCGATCATGAAGAGTTGCAGCGCCTGCGCCGCACGCTCGACCGGCAGCTTGAAAACCTTCATTCGGTTGTTTCTCGCCTCGCCAACAAATTGCAGCGCCGGCTGATGGCGCAACAGAACCGCAGCTGGATATTCGATCTCGACGAAGGGGTCCTCGATGCCGCGCGGCTGGCGCGTGTCGTCGCCGATCCGATGCAGCCCCTGTCGTTCAAGCGCGAGCGCGAACTGGAGTTTCGCGACACCGTGGTTACCTTGCTGATCGACAATTCAGGCTCGATGCGCGGCCGCCCGATTTCGATCGCTGCCATCTGCGCCGACATTCTGGCGCGAACGCTTGAACGTTGCAGCGTCAAGGTCGAGATCCTCGGCTTTACGACACGCGCCTGGAAGGGCGGGCAGGCGCGGGAAAAATGGGTGGCGGATGGACGACCGGCGAACCCCGGGCGGCTCAACGATCTTCGTCATATCATTTACAAAGGCGCCGACACGCCGTGGCGGCGCGCCCGCACAGCGCTTGGACTGATGATGAAGGAGGGACTTCTCAAAGAGAATATTGATGGAGAGGCCCTGCTCTGGGCGCACATGCGCTTGCTTGCGCGCGCCGAAACGCGGCGCGTGCTGATGGTCATTTCCGATGGCGCGCCGGTTGACGACACCACATCGTCCGCCAATGGCGGCGCCTATCTCGAACGGCATTTGCGCGATGTCATTGGACAGATCGAGCAACGCTCGCCGGTTGAACTGATCGCCATTGGCATTGGCCACGATGTCACCCGCTATTACCGCCGCGCCGTCACCATCGTCGACGTCGAGCAGCTTGCCGGCGTCATGGTCGACAAGCTGGCGGAACTGTTCGAGGAAACCGGCGATCATGGCGAAGCTCAACGCGGCGTCCGCCGCGCGTCGCTGGTGATGTAAACATGACAGACGCCGTCGAAGGTCAACTCGTCCTGCCGCAAGGATCGCGCGCTGCGGGCGCGGGCCTTCGCTTCAAATATTGGCCGGGCGAGGGCGCGGAAAAAGCCGTTGTCCTCATTGCACACGGCTATGCGGAACATCTTGGCCGCTATGAACACGTCGCGGCGGCGTTGACGCGCGCTGGCTTCGCGGTTTTCGCCATTGACCATTGGGGGCATGGCAAATCGGAGGGCGAGCCGGGATTTGTTCCGGCGTTTTCCGTTTATCTCGACGGTCTCGATGCGCTGCTTGCGGAGGCAAAGGCGACGCATGCCGACAAGCCATTCTTTCTTGTCGGACACAGTATGGGCGGACTGATCGCCGCAAATTTCCTGCCCAGCCGCCAGGCGGAATTTGCCGGCGCGATTCTGTCCGGGGCGTCTATCAAGGCGGTCGATGATCCCTCGCCGCTGTTGCTTATGGTCGGACGGGTGCTGTCAAAACTTGCGCCGAAAGCAGGGCTCATTCCGCTCGATCCGACGCTTGTCAGCCGCGATCCTGAAGTCGTCGCCGACTACATCGCCGATCCGCTTGTTTACAACGGCAAGATCAGCGCGCGCCTTGGAAGCGAAATGATCGACGCGATGTCCTTTGCGCTGGATAACGCCGCTGCGGTCTCGATCCCGCTTTTGATCCTGCATGGCGGCGCGGACGGCCTCACCGCGCCGGAAGGATCGGTGCTGTTGAATGACCGCGCCGCTTCATCCGACAAGACGCTGAAGATTTACGACGGCTTTTACCACGAAATCTTCAATGATCCGGACAAGGAAGATGTCATTGCCGGGATGATCGGCTGGCTGAATGCGCATGCGTGACAAGCCTGAAATCATGGTGCGGCGTGCAACGGCGTCAGACATCGCCATCCTGCAGAAATTCGAGCAGGGGATCGTCGCGGCGGAACGACCCTTTGACCCCACTATTCGCAAGGGCGATGTGCATTATTATGACATCGCCGCGCTCGTCGCCTCGAGCGATGCGTTCGTCGCCATTGCGGAAATCGGCGGCGTGCCGGTCGGCTGCGGGTTTGCGCGCAAAGCTGCGTCGCGTGCGTTCGCTGAGCCGCCGTTCCACGCCTATATCGGGCTGATGTATGTAGAGCCCGATTATCGAAGGAAGGGCGTCAGCAGCCTTGTGATGGCGCGGCTGAAAGCGTGGGCGAAGGAAGTCGGCCTCGTCGCCCTCCACCTTGAAGTCTACCCGGACAACGCCGCCGCCGTTCAGTCATACGCAAAGTCCGGGTTTGCGCCGTATATGCTGGAAATGCGCTTGCCGCTGGCAGACGACTGACGCGCTGCGCCGGGCAGTCACCCTGATCGATGTGCAGCGTGGCGGATGGGGTGGGATTCGAACCCACGGTAGGCTTGCACCCACGCCGGTTTTCAAGACCGGTGCCTTAAACCACTCGGCCACCCATCCGGGACGGCGGACCATAGTCAAGCCGGATCAAATGACAAGCGGGCAAAGGCCGTTGATTCCGGGCGTTAACTTAGTTTTGGTTGCGAAACCGGGCGAAAAATAGCATAGCCTCACTATGGGAATTTACATGCGAATCGCCGCGCTGGCGCAGCGCGCCGGCCTGTTGTTTGTGGCCTCCGTTTTGGCCGCCTGTTCAACCCTCAACCTGCCGGATGCGCCAAAGACAATCGGCCAGCCGGTCAAGGCTCAGCCGCATTACAAGATAGGCTCGCCCTACAAGATCGACGGGCGCTGGTACGTCCCGAAAGTCGATGAGGGCTATGAAGAGATTGGCGTCGCGTCCTGGTATGGCGACGCCTTTCACGGCAAACTGACAGCCAATGGCGAGATTTTTGACAAGCGGCGCCTGTCGGCGGCGCACAAAACGCTGCCCTTGCCGACGCTTGTTGAAGTCGAAAATCTCGAAAACGGTCGGCGTCTTACTGTGCGCGTGAACGACCGCGGGCCGTTTGTCGGCGACCGGGTGATCGACCTGTCGCATGCGGCGGCGGACGAACTGGGGTTCAGCGGCAAGGGCCTTGCCCGCGTTCGGGTGCGCTATCTCGGCGAAACCGATGTCGCGGCGCTGGCGGCGCTTCCCGGCGAGCAATCGGCAAAGCCGGTGAGGTTAGCAAAGCGCGAAGAAACGAAACCTGCGATGCGTCCCGTCGCTGCGACGCCGCCAACGCTGGCAGCGGCGGCAGCCGATCCTCTCGCCGATCTGATCGCCGGCGCCACAGGCGCGCCAACGGCGACAACATCGCCGGTGATCGCGCCCGAAATGTGGGTCGAATTGGCGATGATCAGCGATTTGTCGGCTCTTGAATCAATACGCCTTGATCCGAACCTCGGGCCGGTGACTGTGCAGTCCGACCCGCGCGCCGGCGGCGGACAGTCGCTGCGCATCGGACCCTTCATTGACGAGGCGATCGCCTTCGCCTCGCTGTCGCGTGTTAAGGCCGCAGGATTTGGCGCAGCGCGGATTATCCGCGGCGCCGGCAATTAAATTGTAACCGGAAAGAGTTGAGATCATCGTCATGACGACATCAGTCTTAAGAAAATTCGCCGCGCTCGCGTTGACGGTCCTTTGCTTGCTGGGCGCTGCAAGCGCAGAGGTCGTAACGCCCGCGCCTTACGCCGTCATCATGGACTTTGACACCGGCGCGGTTCTCTTTGAAAAGGATGCAGACCGGCCGGTCGGACCGTCGTCGATGAGCAAGCTGATGACCGTCGCGATTGTGTTTGAAAAGCTCAAGAACGGCGAGCTGAAGCTTACCGACGGATTTTCCGTGTCGGAAAAGGCCTGGCGCGAAAAAGAGGGTTCGTCGATGTGGGTCCGCGTCGACACCAAGGTTCCGGTGATCGATCTTTTGCGCGGCATCATCATTCAGTCGGGCAATGACGCCTGCATCGTCATTGCCGAGAACATCTCCGGGACAGAGGAAGCGTTCGCCGACCTGATGACGAAGAAAGCGCGCGAATGGGGCCTCAAGAATTCCACCTTCGTCAACTCAACCGGCCTTCCCGACGAAAACCAGAAAATGAGTACGCGCGACCTCGCCATTCTTGCGCGGAAGATCATCAAGGATTACCCCGAGCAGTATAAGCTGTTCGGCGAACGCGAATTCACCTGGGAAAAAATCCGTCAGCCAAACCGCAATCCGCTGTTGTCGAATTTCAAAGGCGCGGACGGGCTCAAAACCGGGCACACATCGGAAAACGGTTATGGGCTTGTCGGCTCCGCGGTGATCAATGGTGAGCGGCGGATTATCGTTATCAACGGCCTGCCGTCTGACAAGGATCGCGCCATTGAAAGCGAACGGCTGATGCGGGCGGCGTTCAACGAGTTCACCAATCGCACGCTGTACAAGGCAGGCGATATCGCCGGCGACGCGATGGTGTTCGCCGGAAAAGAACCGAGCGTGCCGCTGGTGACCGCCGAACCGGTCTCAATGATCCTGCACCGCTCCACCGCGAGTTCGGTGACGACGAAAGTCGTCTATGAGGGTCCGGTCGCCGCGCCAATCGCCGAAGGCCAGCAGATCGGCTATCTCCGAGTTTCGATTGAAGGCGGCGACCCGCGCGAATTCCCGCTATACGCCGGCAAGGATATCAAGGCCGTCGGCTTTCTCGGCCGCATTGGTCTTGCCGCGAAAACGCTAATTTCGGGCCCGCCAAAAGCGGAGGGCGGAGACGCCTCCGCAGCGCAGTAAATGGCGGACGCTAGGCGCGGACTGTTCATCAGTTTTGAAGGCGGCGACGGCGCCGGAAAATCGACGCAGATCGGACGCCTTGCCGATCATTTGCGCGCGAAAGGCCGCACCGTCAGAATTACGCGCGAACCGGGCGGAACCGACGGCGCCGAAGCCATCCGCAAACTCCTTGTCGAGGGCGCCGCAAACCGCTGGGACCCGATGACGGAAGCGCTGATGATGTATGCGGCCCGCGCCGATCATCTCACCCGGTCGATCAGGCCTGCGCTTCAGCGCGGCGAGATCGTGATTACCGATCGCTTTGCCGATTCGACCATGGCGTATCAGGGAATTGCCGGCTCACTTGGCGAAGACGCCGTGATGGCCCTGCACCAGCTGGTTGTCGGCAAGGATGACCCTGACATTACAATCATTCTCGATGTGCCAACCGAGCTTGGCCTTGCCCGCGCCGGGTCGCGCGGCGCCGCGGAATTGCGGTTCGAAAACAAAGGCGGCGCCTATCAGGAAAAAGTTCGTCAGGCGTTCCTGAAGATCGCCCGGGACAATCCGGCGCGGTGCCATGTCGTTGACGCGTCAAAGGACGAGGCGAGTGTGTTTGCGACAATCGTGTCAATCGTTGAACGGGCGGCTAAACCGCAATGATGACTGACGCCGCCGAAATCATTGCGCCGCGCGCGCGAACGAACTTTCTGGGGATGGAAGGTTTGGAAGAGCACTTGGCGCGGCTCGTCGCCACTGGCGCGCTTGCCAATGGCTGGCTGATCACAGGCGGCGAGGGGACGGGTAAGGCGACGCTTGCCTACCGTCTGGCGCGCGCCTTGCTCTGGAAGGAGCGTCCGGCTGATGCGCCCGATCTTCAAACGCCAGCAACATCGCGCGCGCATGCGCTGGTCGCGTCTGGCGGGCACCCGGATCTTTTTGTCGTTGAATGTCAGTATGACGACAAAAAAGATCGTTATGCATCTGAAATTTCTATCGATGTTGTGCGTGACCTGACGCACTTCCTCAGCCACACCGCCTCAATGGGCGGATGGCGGGTCGTCATTGTCGACTCCGCCGACGATCTCAACCGGAATTCCGCCAACGCATTGTTGAAGGCGCTGGAAGAGCCGCCGCCGCAAACCGCGATCCTGGTTCTCAGCGCCGCGCCGGGCCGGCTGCTCGCGACCATCAGATCACGATGCAGGCGCATCGATTTGCGGCCGCTCGGTGATGACGCTGTCGAAAAATTCCTGATTTCCGACGGCGCGGCGACGGGCGCTGAGGCGCGTAAAATAGCGATCGCCGCCAAGGGCAGGCCGGGATTTGCGCTGTCGCTGGCGCTCGGCGAGGGCAGCGAGGCGATTGACGCGGTTGAAGAATTTTGCGCAGCCGCAAGCGCCGGGCGCGATGTCGGTCCAATCGCGCAGCGGCTCGCGGGCAAGGACGGCGATCGCGTCTGGCCGCATTTCCGGGCGATGCTGG
>JBGSVH010000028.1:0-28769 GCA_041753055.1 Parvularculaceae bacterium | reverse complement strand
AGCGCGCGCAGCCGCTGCGCCGCCGGCGCCACTTCCCGCTCGATGAGGCCGCGCAGCAGCGCCTCTTTGCTGTCGAAATAGAGATAGACCGAGCCCTTGGAGAGATCGGCCCGCGCCGCAATCTCATCGACCCGCGCTGCGTCAAAACCCTTTTCGGTAAAGACGGCGAGGGCGGCGTCGAGAATCTCGTCCGGCCGCGCCTCGGCGCGCCGGCGGAATTTCGGTTTTCGGGCCAGAGCCATGAGTTATATATAACTGACCGGTCAGTTATTTGCAAGAGGCGATTGAAATCAGGGCATTGGGGCTTGCCATAGGGAGGGCGGGCCAAGTGCGCCGGCAGGGCGTCGCGGGGATTTTGCTTCCTTTCGGGCGCGTGGCGCGGTTGTCTGGGCCCGAGGTCCCAGAGGCAAAGCGCGTGTGCGATACACTGGCGATACGGCGTAAGGGCGCTGTCGGGTTCGCGAAGAACTCTGACCGTGAACCCGATGAAGTCCAAAGACTTGAATTTCATCCGGGCGTTACCGGCGATGCGGCGCGCCGGCTTCGTTGCACTCATATCGAGATCGAGCAGGCGCCGGACCGCAGAGGCGTCCTCATCTCGCGTCCGCAGTGGATGTGGGGCGCGGAAATGGGCGTCAACGACGCCGGCCTCGCCATCGGCAATGAAGCGGTATTTTCGAAATCGGTGTTGAAAAGCGGCGCGGCCCTGCTTGGCATGGACCTCGTGCGGCTGGGGCTGGAACGGGCGTCCACCGCATCCGGCGCCGTTGAAATCATCACCGGGCTGCTTGAACGGTACGGGCAAGGCGGCGGAGCCGGATTTCGCGATCGAAATTTCCGCTATGACAATTCATTCCTGATTGCCGATGCGGACGCGGTCTTTGTTCTTGAAACAGCGGGCCGCGACTGGGCCGTGAAAGAAGCTGAAGACGGCTGGTCGATTTCAAACAGCTACACGTTACGCACCGGCTACGACCGCGCCACCAGGACCGGCGACTTTAAGGCCAGTAACGAAGTCTTTGCGATGCCGCGACTTGCCTGCGCGTCATCGCGCCGGCTAACGACGATGGAGCAAGTCATCAGCGCGCCGCCTGATTTGTCATTGTCCTATCTTGCCCAGAGCTTGCGCAAGCACGACGGCGGCGACGGATTTGACCGCGGCTCTAACCGCGATGTCTGCATGCATGCGGCCGGGCCGCTTCGGCCGCATGCGTCGACCGGCTCGATGATTGCCCTGTTGCGCACGAATGCGCCGCCGATTACCGCTTTCACCGGCACGCTCAATCCCTGCATTTCGCTGTTCAAGCCCGCAGGTTTTGAGACACAGTCCCGTTCGCTTTTTGACCCCGATCTGTTTGCGCAAGGCGCGCGGCTGGTGGCGCGAGCGAAAAGCGATCGCGTCTTTCGTCAATCGGTTCATCAGTCGATCGCCGACGCTGAGCCGGCGCTGTTTGAGGCGATCACGACTGGCGCCGCCGGCAAGGCGGAAGCCCTGGCAGCATCATGGACGCGCGAATGGTTGCAAACGCAGGGTCGCTAGCACAGCGCGCGCCGATTCTCGTCTTGCCAATAAATGCACACGGTTCGGCGCGGTTCAGCGGCGCGGTTCGAGAATCCAGGTCTGGAGGTCAGATTTGATGTCGAACCTGTATTTTCCCGCAAAGGGATAAACCGCCTTGCGAATAGGAAATCCCTCGGCCTCATTCCAGCTCCAGTCGTCGCCGCTGATGATGCAGTCCGGAAAAAGCTCGTGACATACCTCGATTTCAAGACCGATCTTGTTGCCATCGACATAAAAAAGGTCCGGCTTCACCCCGAGTTCATGCAGTTCATAGAGCTTGCCAGGAGATGTGCCCTGAATCGGAATGAATCGGTCACGATAATCCCACAGATTTGAAATCGTGCATTCCAATGCCGCTTTGTCGTCATCCAGCTGCTGCCGCATGGAGTCGCGACTGAGGCCGCCGAACCGGATTGATTTTTTGTATATGTCAAAATTACGGTCAAAATATTCAGACCAGTTGGTGTTCCAATGATCAATGCCAATTACGGTGAGATCGGATTTCGTTTCCATCCATTGAATTGCGGAACCGCCAAAGAAAACGCCGACCTCGATCATGAGTTTTACGTCATGCTCTCGGATGGCGTCTTTAATGAGTTGTTTTCCGCCGCCATCAAGACACCAGTAGAATGGTTCCCGCTTCGGTCTAATCGCTGGAATCGGATAACGGTGTCGAAGGGCGGTCAAGGCATCCAAGGGATAGGCTCCGTATTTTCCGGCGCCGGTCCGCCGATCGGGGCCAGCGATACGTCAATTCACCTGAATTCTGCAAGTCGCAACCCTACTCCGCCGCTTCTCTTCCTGCCGAGAACTGCAATTCCGCAAGTCTTGCGTAAAGCCCGCCGCGCGACAGGAGTTCGCCGTGGGTTCCCTGATCGACGACGCGGCCGTCTTCCATGACGACGATGCGGTCGGCTTTGAGAACCGTCGCGAGGCGGTGGGCGATGACGATCGAAGTGCGGCCCGTTGAAATCCGTTCAAAGGCGATCTGGATCAACCGTTCGCTTTCGGAATCAAGCGCGCTGGTTGCTTCATCAAGAAGAACGATCGGCGCGTCGCGCAGGATGGCGCGCGCAATCGCAAGGCGCTGGCGCTGGCCGCCGGACAAGGTTGTTGCACCCTGACCGAGTTGCGTGTCGAAGCCTTGCGGCAGCGCCATGATGAAATCATGCGCATTGGCGGCGATGGCGGCGGCTTTGACATCCTCGTCCGAAGCGCCCGGCCGGCCGAAGCGGATATTGTCGGCGGCGCTGCCGGCGAACAGCGGCGCGTTCTGCTGCACGATGGAAATCGAGTTTCGCAGCGCTTCCGGTTCAAGATGGCGAATGTCGGCGCCGTCAATTGCAATCGATCCCGTCTGCGGATCGTAAAAGCGCAAAAGCAATTGAAAGATCGTCGACTTGCCGGCGCCGGAGGGGCCAACCAGCGCTGTTGTCTCGCCGCTCTTGAAATCAATGCTGACGCCCTTCAGCGCGCGCATGTCGGGCCGCGCCGGATAGGCGAAAGCGACATCGCGGAATGAAAGATCGCCGCGCAGCGGCTTTGGCAATTCTGCAATCGGCGCGACAGCCTTGATATCGGATTGAGCGCCAAGAAGCTCCATCAGCCGTTCGGTGGCACCAGCGGCGCGCATCACTTCCGCATAAGTCTCGGTCAGCATGCCGACGCCCGACACGGCGACGAAGGCGTACATGACGAACTGCGTCATTGCGCCCGGCGTAATGGCGCCTGACTGCACTTGTGTTGCGCCGAACCACAAGACCGCGATCAGGCCGCCGAGGACGAACGAGAAAATGATCCCGGTCATGAAGGCCCTGACCGTGATGCGTTTCAGCGCCACATCGAATGTCGCCTCAACGGCGCCGGTAAAACTGTCGCTCTCCTGCTGTTCGCGGGTGAACGCCTGCACGGTTTCAATCGCGCCGAGACTCTCGGATGCGCGGCCCGAGGCGGTGGCGAGGCTGTCCTGACTGGCCCGCGACAGGCGCTGCACGCGCCGCCCGAAAAAGAAAATCGGTCCAAGCATCAATGGGCCGACGGCGAGCATCATCAGCGCGAGTTTCCAGCTGACAAGGAACATCAGCAGCAACGCGCCAATGGTTGTCGCCGTTGTCCGAAGCGCCACCGAAATCGATGAACCAATTAGCGTTTCGATGAGGGTGGTGTCGGTGGTGAGGCGCGATAGGACTTCACCAGTGCGGACGTTGACGTAAAAGGTCGGGCTCAGGTGAAGCAGGTGATTGTAAACGGTCTTGCGGATATCGGCGACGACGCGCTCGCCAAGCCGGCTGACGAAATAATACCGCATTGCGCTGGCAAGGCCGAGCAGGACCGCGACGGCGAACCCGGCGGAGAAATAGCCGGTGAGATCATCGCCGAATTCCATTTGCTTGCAGATGGTGGCGTCGGCGGCGCCGCCAAAACCGCAATCGACGACGAGGCGGAAGGCGGCAGGCAGCAGCAAGGTCAGCGCTGACGCCATCACGAGGAACAGCGTGAAGGCTGCGAGGAGGCCCTTGTAGCGGAGAATGAACGGTGCAAGCCGCTTCAGCGGCTTGACCGAACGGGCCTTGGCGCGGTGTTCCGCATCGCGTTCGAGCTCAGCAGCGAAGGAGGAGCCGCGGTCCTGATCGGCGCGCGCGAAGTCCGGATTTGTACTGGTCATTTGTTACGCCTTTGGCGCGCCTTCCGACGACGATCCCGGCGGGACAAAGGTCATCACGGTTTGAAACGCCGCCGCCGCCGCGGCGCCGCCAGACACGCAGAGAAGAACGCCGCTCAGCGTGTCGCCGAAAACCAGCTGCGTGAATTTCGCCGCAAACAAAAAGAGGATAAGGCAAACCGCGGCGCGTGCGTAGAAGCGAACAAGATCGGAAAAAGCGTCGCCGCCATGAAACTGCGCGGCAAAGCGCGGCCAGGCGAGGTAGATATAGACCCAACAGCCAAATCCCGCGGCAATGATTGCCGGCGCCAGCGACAAGCCGCGAAAGAGGCCGGTCAGGATCGCGCGTGCGTCGGTAAAGCTGATGGCGGCGATGGCGGCACCGATGATCCCGTAGATCGCGGTCACGCCAAGCGTCAGGACCGGCTTTGCGTAGCGCGCGCGCCGGAAGGCGCCGTCCTTCGGCGGTATGCCCCAGTTTCTTGTCACGCCCGTGGTCCTATCGTTGGTGCTCCTTTGCGAGAGGAGGTTGCAAGGCGGTTTTTGACCGCGGCGAACACCTGCTCAAACATCATCGGGGTGAGGCGGCCAGTATTCGTATTGTAGCGCGAGCAATGATAGCTGTCGAATAACGAAACGCCGCTGGGCGCCGCGTGTTCCGTCGCATGGCCGAAGGGAGCGTCCTTCGGGCGTATCTCAAGCGCGGCAAGGGTCGAATCATGCGCGATCCGCCCAAGACAGACAATCGCCCGCAATTTCGGAAGGCTTGCAATCCTTTCCCGCAGGAAGGGCCTGCAGGTGCGGATCTCAAGCATCGTCGGCTTGTTCTGGGGCGGGGCGCAACGGACCGCATTTGTAATCATCGCATCGATAAGCGTCAGCCCGTCGTCGGGGCGCGCATCATAGACGCCGCGGGCAAAGCCGAATTTGACCAGCGTCGCATACAGAAGATCGCCGGCGTAATCGCCGGTGAATGGTCGTCCGGTCCGGTTGGCGCCGTGCAGACCCGGCGCCAGGCCAACGACAAGAAGGCGCGCCGTATCGGCGCCGAATGACGGCGCCGGTCCGTTGTAATAATCTGGATAGGTCGCGCAGTTTTCTGCCCGGTAACCGGCAAGGCGCGGACAGAGCGCGCAGGATTTTGCCGGCTCCGCGATGCTATCGCTGATCGGGTCGTCTCGGTCCTTTTTCAGCGCTGCGCCCGTCATCGACGCGCCGTCGCCCTAGTCAACGTCTTCAAATTCATCATCGAAATCGTTTTCAAACTCATCGTCGATTTCACCGGCTGGAAGCGCGCGGGGCTTGCGCGGCGGTCCGCCGGTGCGGCCAATTTCCTTTTCAAGGTCGGCGAGATCAAAATACCGGTCGGCCTGACGGCGCAATTCGTCCGACGCCATGGGCGGCTGCGACTTGATGGTCGAAACGATAGTGACGCGCACGCCCATCGCTTGCACGGCTTCGATGGCGCGCTTGAAATCGCCATTGCCGGTGAACACGATCATATGATCGAGGCGCGGCGCCAGGCTGAGCAGATCGACCGCGAGTTCAATATCGGTCGAACCCTTGAACCGTTTGCGGCCGGTCGCGTCGGTAAATTCGCGCGCCATTTTGGTGACCATCGTGTAGCCATTGTAGTCGAGCCAGTCGACGAGCGGGCGGAGCGGGGAATAGTCCTGCTCTTTGTCCTCCTGGATGGCGGTGTAGTAATATGCCCGCACCAATTGGCTCGACGCTCTCGATTTCGCCAATAAGCTCTTGTAATCCATATCAAAGCCGAGTGATCTTGCGGCCTTGTATAAATTGGCGCCGTCAATGAAGAGCGCTGTTTTCTCGCCTTCGCGCATTCCCAAAAAACTTGTCATTTATTCCTCTGCAAATATGCGATGCCGGACCTGGAATATGCCGTTTCGCCCAATGAGTTTAATCTAGAGACATGATTCTTATTGGAATTGGATCAAGCCTTCCCTTCTGCGGCTCAGCGCCGCAAGAAACGGTATCGCTGGCGATCAGGGCGATCGGCCAGATCGCGGCGGTGGCGGCGGTGTCACGCTTCTACGAATCGCCCGCATGGCCGGATCCTGCCGATCCCCCCTTCATCAATGCGGCGATTGCGGTCAGCGACGCCCCGCCAGCGCCCGAGCTGATGGCCGCGCTTCATGAAATCGAGGCCGCATTCGGCCGCCGCCGCGGCCGCCGTAACGCCCCGCGCACCCTCGATCTCGATCTTCTCGCCTATAACCAACTGGTCAGGGTGGCGGACGCGGCAGGCCCGCTGGTGCTGCCCCATCCGGGCCTCGCCGCTCGGGATTTCGTCCTCGCGCCGCTTTTCGACATCGCGCCGGACTGGATCCACCCCATAAACGGGCGCAAGGTGCGTGAGATGCTGGGGGCCCTCAAGCGCGTCACCGCGATCCCGGTGGCGGCCTGATCCGCCATTTTTCGGCGCCGCAGCAGTTGTATTTCGGGGTGAGGGAGGCTATCTGCGCTGACTCCGCTGGCGGCCCCAATCGCTGCGGACCAGACCCTATCAGGAGACTTGAATGGCCCGCGTCACCGTCGAAGACTGCGTTGAAAAGGTCCCGAACCGGTTTGACCTGGTTCTGCTCGCCGCCCACCGCGCGCGCGTCCTGTCGTCAGGCGCGCCGCTGACGGTTGACCGCGACAAGGACAAAAACCCGGTCGTCGCCCTGCGTGAAATCGCCGATAGCGGGATGGCTCCGGAAAATCTTCGCGAAGATCTGGTGACGTCCCTGCAAAAGCAGTTCAACGTCGAGGAAGATGCGGCGGGCGAAGCGGTTATGGAAAAGGCCGACGCGCCGGAGTTCGATCGCACCAGCCAGGACGAATTCCTCCAGCAGATCAAGGCGGCCGGCATGACGACGCCGCAGTCGTTGCCGAAGGGCTGATCCTGCCGGGAGGTCTGGCGCGCAAGGAGGCGCGTTGAGCCGCAATGGCCGATGAAGGACGCGACCGAAAACGCGCCGGGCTTAATGGCGCAGATCGCGACGGCGAAACAGCGGCGCATGACGAAGCGTCGAAATCGGGCAAAACCATAAAGACGCGCGGAAAACCTGATGCGCAGGACACGGCTGAGATCGCTTCGGAAAAAATTGAGTCAACGGGCGTCGGCGCGGCGAAAGCTGACGCTGGCGGACCGCAGGGCGAAGCGAAGAAAGCAACGGCTTCTTTGCACGCAAAGAAGACGGCGGAGGCAGCGACCGGTTACCTGATCCGCCAACACGAGCTGATCGACCGTGTCAAGGAATACGACCCCCAAGTCGACGAGCACCTCCTCAATCGCGCCTATGTCTTTTCGATGAAAGCGCATGGCGGCCAGACGCGCAAATCCGGCGATCCGTATTTCGTCCATCCGCTTGGCGTCGCCGCGATCCTGACTGAACTGAAGGCGGATCCGGCGACGGTCGCGACAGCGCTCCTCCACGATGTTGTCGAGGACACCGATGTCACGGTCGATGAAATCAGCAAGCGGTTTGGCGCCGAGATCGCCCATCTTGTTGACGGCGTCACCAAGCTTTCGAAAATCGAACTGAAGTCCGAGGCGTCAAAACAGGCGGAGAATTTCAGGAAACTGGTCGTCGCCATGGCCGACGATGTTCGCGTGTTGCTGGTCAAACTGGCGGACCGCCTGCACAACATGCGCACCTTGCATTACGTAAACGACCCCGACAAGCGCCGCCAGGTCGCGCTTGAAACCATGGAGATCTATGCGCCGCTTGCAGGCCGCATCGGGGTGCAGCGGTTTCGCGACGAGCTTGAAGACATCGCCTTCCAGGAATTGAGCCCACAAGCTTATGAAACGATCGCCAAGCGGCTTGATGATCTGCACCGCGGCATTGTCGGCAGCGTCGTCTCGCTCGCCCAGACCTTGCGCGTCAAACTCGAAGAGGCCGGGATTGAGGCGGAGGTCTTCAGCCGCGAAAAGCGCGCCTATTCGATCTGGCGCAAGATGGCGACAAAAAATGTTTCCTTTGACGAGCTTGCCGATATCTACGCCTTCCGGGTGATCGTCGACTCGGTTGAAGACTGCTATAGGGCGCTCGGGGTCATTCACACGACATGGCGCATGATCCCGACCGAGTTCGACGATTACATCTCCGCGCAAAAGCCCAACAATTATCGCTCGATCCATACCGCAGTGATCGGTCCGCCGCGCGGCGATGGCGGCCGCCAGCGCATCGAGATCCAGATCCGCACAAGGGAAATGCATGAAACGGCCGAGCGCGGCGTCGCTGCGCACTGGCAGTACAAGGATAAGACGCGCGCCAGCAACGGCGCGTCGGTCGAGATTGTCGCCCCCGGACAGTATGACCCTTACGAAACGCCGCGCCGGCTGGTCGAAATGTTCCAGCAGGGCGAGGATCCCGAAGAAGCGCTGCGGTACGTCAAGCTCGAACTCTTTCAGGATCAGGTTTTCTGCTTCACCCCGAAAGGCCGGGTGATCGCACTGCCCAAAGATTCAACCGCGCTCGACTTCGCCTACGCCGTTCACACCGACGTTGGCGACACCTGTATCGGGGTCAAGATCAATGGCGTTTCAAAGCCCTTGCGGACGCCGTTGAAAAACGGCGACGTCGTTCTGGTGTTGCGTTCTGAAAAGGCAACGGTTCCGCCGGAATGGGAATCGATGGCGCTCACCGGGCGCGCAAGATCCGCGATCCGGCGCCGCGTCAAGAAAATGCAGTACGCCGAACATCTCGACCTTGGCCGGGCGATGGCGGAAAATGTCTTTGCCGGCGCGCAGCTGGAGTTATCGCCAAAGGCCATTGGCGCGGCGCTCAAAAAGCTTGGCGAAAAGACCGTCGACGATGTGTTCGCCAAGGTCGGCCGCGGCGATCTGACCGTCAACCAGCTTGTCGAGGCGGTTTATCCTGGCGTCAGCCAGCAGTCGGAAGGCGAGATCAGGGCCGCCGGCATGGCGGCGTTCCGTCCGCGGCTGGCGATTGACGGCCTGCCGCCGAACGTCACCGTCGTCATGGGCCGCTGCTGTTCGCCAATTCCCGGCGAACGCATTGTCGGGGTCAGGACCGCCGACGGCTTGACCGTTCACGCCATCGATTGCGCAACCTTGTCGCGCGATGATCCCGCCCAGAGCCAGTGGGTCGATATCAAATGGCGCGACAAGGACAACCACATCGCTTACGCCAAGGTTGTCGTCACGGTCAGGAACGAGATTGGCGTTCTTTCGGATGTCGCCGGCATCATCGCGCGTTATGGCGTATCGATCGCCAATATCCGCCTCGATAACAAATCGCCGGATTTCGTCGAACTGTTCATTGATATTGTGGTGAAGGATATCCGCCAACTCGAACAAATGCTCGCGGGGCTTCGCGCCTCCGCCCATGTTCTTTCCGCCGAACGAAATGAAAGGCCCAAGGATGAAAACCGCTGATGTCCTGCGCGAATTCGAGGAAGCAGGCGCGCTGATGCGCGGCCATTTCATTCTGTCATCGGGATTGCACAGCGACACCTATCTGAACAAGTCGATTGTCTCGATGTATCCCGAACGCACTGCGCGGCTGTGCAAGGCGCTCGCCGAAAAAGCGGTCGCGGCGGTCGGAAACAAAATCGACTTCGTGATCGCGCCGGCAATGGGTGCGATCATCTATGGTTATGAAACCGCGCGCTGGCTGAAAGTTCCGTTCATGTTTACCGAGCGCGTTGACGGCGAGTTCCTGCTGCGCCGGGGCTTTGCCGTTCCAAAAGGCGCCAGAGTTCTGATTGTCGAGGATATCGTTTCAACCGGCCTATCGGCGCGGGAATGTATTGACGCGGTCAGGAAGGCTGGCGGCGATGTGGTCGCGCTCGCCTGCCTGATCGACCGCTCTGGCGGCAAGGCGGATTTCGACGTGCCCCTGATCCCGCTGGCGGCGCTCAGTGTTGAAGCCTGGCCGGCCGATCAACTGCCGCCGCATCTTGCAGGAATTCCGGCGGTGAAACCCGGCAGCCGGGGTGTCAGTCAGTCAGCATGAACGCCCTCAAGCCCCTCCGCCTCGGCGTCAATATCGATCACGTCGCGACCATCAGGAACGCGCGCGGCGGCGATCATCCCGATCCCGTCAAGGCGGCGGAACTGGCGATGAGCGCCGGCGCCGACGGCATCACCGCGCATTTGAGGAGCGACCGCCGGCATATTCGCGATGACGACATGCGGCGGCTGAAGGCGGAAATTCCGTTGCCGCTCAATTTCGAGATGGCGGCGTCAGCGGAAATGCACATGCTAGTGACGGAGATCATGCCGCACGCCTGCTGCATCGTCCCCGAGAACCGCGAGGAAAAAACTACCGAAGGCGGGCTCGACGTCGCCGGACAAGAATCCTTCATTGCGCCGTTTGTTTCCTCTTTGAATGATATTGGCGTGCGCGTCTCGCTGTTCGTCGATCCGGATGAACGCCAGATCGACGCGGCAAAACGCGTCAACGCGCCGGTCATCGAAATTCACACGGGCGCCTATCATGAGGCGTGCCAGTCGACGACCAATTCCCGTATCAAGCACGAACTTGACCTGATCCGCAAAGCGGCGGCGTTCGCGCATTCAATCGGGCTTGAAGTCCACGCCGGACACGGCCTGACCTTTCACAATGTCCAGCCGGTCGCCGCGATCCCGGAACTCGCCGAACTCAATATCGGTCATTTCCTCGTCGGCGAAGCGGTGTTCATGGGCCTTGCCGAAAGCGTCAAGGAAATGAAAAAACTGATGGCGGACGCGCGGGGCGGAGGGCTTTATTGAATGATCACCATTATCGGCAATACCGTGTCGCCCTATGTCCGCAAAATCCTCGTCATTTTGACGATGAAGCGCATACCATTCGAGATCGATCCGATCGTGCCGTTTTTCGGCGACGATGAATTCGCGAAGCTGTCGCCGCTGCGGCGCATTCCGGTATTGATTGACGGCGACATCGTGCTCAACGATTCTTCGGTGATCGCGCAATATCTCGAAGAGACCTTTCCCTATCCATCAATCCTGCCGGCGACCGCCAAAGCGCGGGGCCATGCGCGCTGGCTTGAAGAATTCGCCGACAGCCGCATGGGCGACGTTTTCATCTGGAGAGCGTTCGGGCGGATGGTGATTGCGCCGGTCTTCTTCGGAACGGAGCGCGATCTCGACGCCCATAAGAAATTACTTGAGACGGAAGTCGTCGAGGTGATGGATTATCTCGAAGGCGTGACGCCGGCGGACGGATTTCTCGCAGGACCCTTTGGCCTTGCGGATATTTCTGTCGCGGTGATGTTCCGCAACATGATGTATGCGCGCTGGACGCCCGATGCGGCGCGCTGGCCGAAAGTATCGGCATGGCTTGCAAGGGCCGAAGCGCACCCGTCGATGCAGGGCCCGTCCTCGTGGTCCGACGCGCTCGCGAAAACTCCGCCAGCTGAGCAGCGCGCCAAGGCGAGGGACATCGGTTTGGCGGTGACGGAGAAAACCTATCTTGGCGACAAGCCGCGCCGCGGTCCGATGACCCAGATCGGCTGACCGCATGATCATCGGCATCGGCAACGACCTGATCGATATTAGGCGGATCGAAAAGACGCTGTCCCGCCATGGCGAGCGATTCGTCGCCCGCATCTTCACCGAGGTCGAACGGGCCAAATCCGACCGCCGGGCGGCAAGAGCCGCCTCCTACGCCAAGCGATTCGCCGCCAAGGAGGCCTGCGCCAAGGCGCTTGGGACCGGCCTGTCGCGGGGGGTATTCTGGCGGGATATGGGCGTTGTTAACCTCCCGGGAGGCAAGCCGACCCTCAAACTGACCGGCGGCGCGGCGAAAAGGCTTGAAGAAATCACCCCGCCGGGCCATCTCGCTGACATTCACCTGACCATCACGGACGAATTCCCGTTGGCTCAGGCAATCGTGATCATTTACGCTCGGCCGAAGATATAGCCGGTATGGGCTAGCCGGAAAAGCGGCCGCCGCCGCGGCGAAACAAGGGTTTGGAAAGCAGTATGGCGTTTGAGTTCAAGATCGGCAGTTTCAAATTCGGCGGGAAGACGACCCCAGAAGCGACCGCCAAGGTCGAGATGACGGCGGCGGAAGAAGCGTGGGACCTTGCCAAGACGGTCTTTTACGCGGTCGCCATCGCGCTGGTCTTGCGGATCATCATTTTCCAGCCGTTCAATATCCCGTCCGGTTCGATGAAGCCGACGCTCGAAGTCGGCGATTTCCTCTTTGTCTCCAAACCGACTTACGGCTATTCGCGCGCGTCGCTGATCTACCCGTTCACGCGCATGGACGTGCATGGGCGCATCCTGTCGGGCCGCGGCCCGTCACGCGGCGAAATCGTCGTCTTCAAGGACAGGAAAGACGGCAACAAGGATTACATCAAGCGCGTCATCGGGATGCCGGGTGATGAAATCCGCATGATTGGCGGTCATCTCCATATCAATGGCGAGCCGCTCAAAAAAGAATTCATCGGCATGTTCGACACCGACTGCGATCACTTCAAGCACGCGCAAGCGCCGCGCTATCGCGAAACGCTGCCGAACGGCGTCAGCTATGTCGTGCAGGAATGCCACGGCAATGAAGGCAATCTCGACAATGTCGGGCCGTACCGCGTGCCGCTCGGGCATTATTTCATGATGGGCGACAATCGCGACCAGTCGCAGGACAGCCGCGTTGAAAGTCAGGTCGGCTATATCGCCGAAGACGATATTGTCGGGCGCGCGGAACGCATCTTTTTCTCGGTCGATGGCGACCGCGCCGCCCTCTGGCAGGTCTGGAACTGGCCTTTCGCAATCCGCTACGGGCGAATCCTAGAACGGGTTAAATGAGCGCAAAAGGCCTCGCCGCGCTGCAGGACCGGATCGGCTGGAAATTTGCCGATCAGAGCCTATTGAAGCGTGCGCTCACCCACTCAAGTCTCGCGGCGACGTCGAAGATCGGCGATCTCGAACGGCTGGAATTTCTCGGCGACCGTGTGCTGGGGCTGCTTAGCGCCGAAGCCTTGTGGCGCGCTTACCCGAAGATGACCGAAGGCGAACTGGCGCCGCGCTTTAATGCGCTGGTGCGCAAGGAAACCTGCGCCAAGGCGGCGCTGGCGTTTGGTCTTGATCCGCTGATCAAGATGTCGGCGCAGGAAGATGAATCCGGCGGACGGCGCAAGAAGGCGATCCTCGGCGACGCCTGCGAAGCTTTTCTCGGCGCTCTCTATATCGATGGCGGCCTCGATGCCGCGCGCAAGGCGTATGACCTTTACTGGACGCCCAATCTTGAAACGCTGTCGCATCGGCATCGTGACGCCAAGACGACGCTGCAGGAATGGAGTCAGGAACGCGGCCTTGGCCCGCCGAAATACGAAGTCGTCAACGCCGAAGGGCCCGCCCATGCGCCGGCCTTTACGATTGACGTTCACGTTCCCGGCCATGTCGCGGTGCGCGGCGAGGGCCAGTCAAAACGCGCCGCGCAGATGGCGGCGGCGGCAGCGTTTCTCGTTCGCGAAAAAGTCTGGGTGGAAGATGAGTAAGCGCTCTTCCTTCATCGCCGTCATTGGCGCGCCTGCCCGGCCGCGAAGGCGGCCACATGATAAATTGTGTTTGGCGCCATGAAAAAATCCGCCTTCATCGCCGTCATTGGCGCGCCAAATGCGGGTAAGTCGACGCTGGTCAATGCGCTGGTCGGCGTCAAAGTCTCGATCGTCACAAAGAAGGTTCAAACGACGCGCACGCGCATCCGCGGCATTCTGGTCGATGGCGACGTGCAGCTCGTCTTCATCGACACGCCGGGGATTTTTTCGCCTCGCCGCCGGCTCGACCGCGCCATGGTCGCCGCCGCCTGGGAAGGTCTCGAAGGCGCCGACAGCATCATTCTGGTCGTCGACGCAGCAGCCGAACTCGGCAGCCCGTCGAAATCGACCGCCGACACCGAAATGATCATCGGTGAATTGAAACGCCGCGAGAAAAAAGCCGTGCTTGTCCTCAACAAGATCGACAAGGTGGCGCGCGACAATCTTCTGAAACTGATCGCTGAAATGAGCGCGCACGGTGTTTTTGAAGAAACTTTTCTGCTGGCGGCGGAGAAAGGCGATGGCGTCGCCGATCTCAAAAAATTCCTGATCGGCCGGGCGCCTGAAGGCGCGTGGATGTATCCCGAAGACCAGCTCTCGGATATTTCCGACCGTCTGATGGCGGCGGAAGTGACGCGCGAGAAAATCTACAAGCGCCTGCATCAGGAGCTTCCCTATGAATCGACGGTCGAGACGACGTCATGGACGCGCACCAAGAAAGGCGAGTTGCGCATTGAACAGACGATCTATGTCAGCCGCGAAGGGCACCGCCCGATCGTGCTTGGCAAGGGCGGGCAGACGCTGAAAGTCATTGGCGAGGCGTCGCGCAAGGACCTCGCGGAAATCCTTGGCGAGCCGGTGCATCTCTTTCTCACCGTCAATGTCCGCGAGGGCTGGACCGACGAGGCGGCGCGCTACCGCGAAATGGGCCTCGATATTGTCGACTGAGGCGCGCAATTGAGGTCTTGAACCGCTTGTGCGAGGCTCTCCCCATAAAGGGAGACGACAATGTCTGCAGCCAGTCACAACGCCATACGCGAGCCCATCCTCATCGACTCGACAAAGTCCTATGAAGATCCGCATGGCTATTACAAATCATTGCGTGAGCGGGGAGCCGTCGCGGTTACCGACATTGGCGTTTATGTCGTGTTCAAGCACAAATACATGGAAATGCTGCTCGACAACGAGAACACGCGCCAGTTTGAACTTGAGGGCATGTTCCTGCGCGGTATTTCGTCGGGGCCGCTGTTTGAATTTTATCGCGATGTGATGTTGTTTGCGAATGGCGACGTTCACAAACGCCGCCGCGCGCCAATGGCCCGCACTTTCGCCTACAAGCTGATGGACGGCATGCGCCCGCGCGTGCGCGAAATCGCTGGCGAAGTGATTGAGGCCCATCGCGGCAAGGGGCCGGTCAATTTTCTCGACGCTTTCGGTAGAGCCATCCCGGCGCGGATCATCGCCGAGATTATCGGGGCGCCGCCTGAAGACTGGGAGAAGTTTTCAAAATGGGTCGCCGACGCGGCGCGCGGCATCGGTTTTTTCGACAACAGCGAATTGCCGGAAATCGACGCCGGCGTCGCCGCGCTCGTTCGCTATGTCGAAGACCTGCTGAATGAACGCCGCACATCGCCGCGCGAAGATTTTCTTACCTCTTATGCGAACGCGACAGCGGCCGCTGGCGATCTCAACGAGAATGAAATCCGCGCGCAGATGGCGGGCGTCATCCTCGCCGGTTCCGATACGACCCGGACCGGCACCGCCGCTGTCCTCTCGCAATTGCTGCAAAATCCCGAGCAATGGGCGCTCGTCTGCGCCGATCCGGACCAATGGAAGAAGCCGGCTGTCGAAGAGGGCCTGCGCTATGATCCGCCCGTCGGTTCGGTGCCGCGCTTTACGCTGAAGGACCTTGAAATCGAGGGCGTCGTCATTCCCGAAGGTCGTGTTGTTTCGATGTCTGTTCTCTCAGGCCTTCGCGATCCCGACATTTATCCCGATCCCGACAGGTTCGACATTCGCCGCGAGGGCATTCCGAAATGGAACATCGCCTTTGGCGGCGGCGCGCATCGCTGTCTCGGCGAGGCGCTGGCCCGGGCCGAAATGGAAGAGTCGATCGCAACGATTGCGCGTCTTGCGCCGAATACGCGTCTCATCGGCGCGCCGCCAACCATCAGGGGATCGGCCGCAATCCGCCATATCGATGCGATGACGGTCGAGTTCGCCTGACGCCGGCGCGCCATGCTAAGGTCGCGGCATGGACTTCACCGATGACGGCATCATCCTTTCAGCCAGAGCGCATGGCGAAACTGCGGCCGTCGCGGAGATTTTCACGCCGCATCACGGAAAATGGGCGGGCCTTGTCTATGGCGGGCAGGGAAGGACGCAGCGTCCCGTGCTGCAACCCGGCAATGGCGTCAGGGCGACCTGGAAGGGCCGTCTCGATGACAGCCTCGGCCATTATACGCTTGAACTGACGCATGCCAGAGCCGGCGAGTTGATGCAGGACCGCCTGTCGCTTGCCGGACTGACAGCGGCTTGCACCGTCGCCGCCGCGACCTTGCCCGAACGCGAAGCGCATGGCCGCGCCTATCACACCATGCGCATTCTGCTCGATCATCTCGGCGATATCGATATCTGGCCGGCGCTGATGGCGCGCTGGGAACTGGGACTGCTCGCCGAACTCGGATTTGGATTGACCCTCGATCGCTGCGCGGCGACGGGGGCGCGCGACAACCTGATTTATGTGTCGCCAAAATCGGCAAGCGCCGTTTCAGCCGAAGCGGGCGAACCTTATAAGGACCGTATGCTGCCGCTTCCCGCATTTCTGGTTGACGCCGGCGCGGCAGCAACGCTCGCCGACGCGCTCGATGGTCTCACGACCACCGGGCATTTCATCGAAACCCGTATTCTCCATTCGACCCACGCAGATATGCCGGAGGCGCGGCGGCGGGTCATCGACCTGCTGCGACAGTTAGCCTGACCCGCCGGTTTTGCATTCGGCGGCGCAAGGCTTATAATGCGTGCTGCAAGCCAAAATCGGCGTAATCAGGGAGGGATCCAGACGATGGAGCCCGCGAAAGACATTTTCGACTCCAGTAACGAGGCAAAAGCCAATTTCGACCGGATCTACAATCAGCCCGATCCGCGTCTTTACTACCTGACGCTTGGCGCGCTCGATTACAGGATTCCAACCGAAGCGCGGCCGATTTTCCGCAAGGTGATGCGAGCGATGAATCGCGACCGGCTGTCGGTTGTCGATGTCGGCTGTTCCTATGGCGTCAACGCAGCGATGATCCAATATGATCTTGATTTTTCTGACCTCGTCGCCCGCTATCGCGAACCGGAAATGAAAAACGAGTCCGTGGCGGAAGTGATCGTTGATGATGCGTCGTTCTTTGCTGACGCGGAAAAAGTTGTCGATGCGACGTTCACCGGCATCGACGTTGCGGATGAGGCGGCCGGCTATGCAAGGGCGGTCGGCCTGATCGATGAAGTTGTCACGGAAAATATCGAAGCGGCGCCGCTGTCGGCGGAAGCCGCCGCCGCACTTGCGGGCGCCGACCTCATCATCACGACCGGCGCGGTCGGCTATGTCACCGAGCGAACATTTTCGCGCATCGTCGACGCTGTCGATGGGTCGCCGCCCTGGGTCGCCGCTTTTTCGCTGCGCCAGTTTCCCTTCGACGCGATTGCAGACGAACTGACAGGCTTTGGCCTTGAGACTGAGAAACTGAAAGGCCAGATTTTTCCACAGCGTCGTTTTCGCGATGGGGCTGAAAAGGAGGGCGCCATCGCCGCGGTCGAGGCGCTGGGGCTGGACCCGGCGGGCCTTGAAGCCGAGGGCGGCTATTTTGCGGAGTTTTTTCTCGCGACCCCTTCGGACGCGCCGTCTCTGGCGGATTTGCGGCTCTAGGCTGCTGGCCTTGCGGCCAGACTCTGCTATCTCCCGCCCATGGCAAAGACAAAGACCCGCAAAGGCGGCGGCAACGAGCCGCCCCGCCCCGAAGAAATTTTCCTGGAGCCGTTCGACGAGGCGCTATCGCGGCGATACCTCGCTTATGCGCTCTCGACCATCACCTCGCGGGCGCTGCCCGATGTGCGCGACGGGCTGAAGCCGGTGCACCGGCGCATCCTTTATGCGATGCGCCAGATGCGGCTCAATCCCAAAGGCGGATTCAAGAAATCGGCGAAAGTCGTCGGCGAAGTGATGGGCAATTATCACCCGCATGGCGATCAGGCGATCTATGACGCCATGGTCCGGCTCGTACAGGATTTTTCCGTGCGCGTGCCGCTGATCGATGGGCAGGGGAATTTCGGCAATATTGACGGCGATAACGCTGCGGCGATGCGTTACACCGAAAGTCGGCTTACCGAAGCGGCTTCCCTGTTGCTGGAAGGGATCGACGAAGACGCCGTCGATTTCAGAGACACCTATGACGGCGAGGGCAGGGAGCCGGTGGTTCTGCCCGCGGCGTTTCCTAACATGCTGGCGAATGGCGCCAACGGCATTGCGGTCGGAATGGCGACGTCGATCCCGCCGCACAATCCGGCGGAACTGCTCGACGCCTGTCTGCACCTCATCAAGACGCCGAACGCGCGCACCGAAACCTTGCTCGGTTACGTCAAGGGTCCCGATTTCCCGACCGGCGGCGTTCTGATCGAGCCCTATGAGCAGATGATCGAAGCCTATGCGACCGGCCGCGGCGGCTTTCGCGTACGGGCGCGCTGGACGAGCGAGGATTTGGGGCGCGGGCGTTATCAGATCGTCATCACCGAAATTCCGTTTCAGGTTCAAAAATCGAAACTGATCGAACGCATTGCCGAACTGATCCAGACCAAGAAACTCACCGCCGTCGCCGATGTCCGCGATGAAAGCGCCGAGGATATCCGCCTGGTGCTGGAGCCGCGCGCCGGAACCATCGATCCGGCGGCGCTGATGGAATCGGTGTTCCGCCAGACCGAGCTTGAAAGCCGCTTTCCGCTCAATCTGAACGTGCTCGATGCGACCGGCGCGCCGCGGGTAATGGGCCTGCGCGAGGTGCTGGTTTCCTATAATGACCACCGCAAGGACGTGCTGGTCCGGCGCACGAAGTTTCGATTGGCCAAGATCGCCGAGCGGCTCGAAATCCTCGAAGGCCTTCTCGTCGCCTATCTCAATCTCGACGAAGTAATCCGGATCATCCGTTATGAGGACGAGCCGAAGGAAAAGCTGATCAGGAAATTCAAGCTCTCGGACATTCAGGCCGAAGCGATCCTCAATATGCGCCTCAGGAATTTGCGCAAGCTTGAGGAAATGGAGATCAAGGGCGAACACGCCGACCTCAAGAAAGAACAAAAAGAGCTGCAGGCGCTGCTGAAATCAGACGACGCGCAATGGAAGAAGATCGCCGACGAAATGCGCGAGGTTCGCAAGGTCTTCGATCCGAAATCCGATGTCGGCCGGCGCCGCACCACGGTCGAGGACGCGCCCGCGGCGACGGAGATCAATCTTGAGCAGCTGATCGAGAAAGAGCCGGTGACCGTCATCCTGTCTGAAAAGGGCTGGATCCGCACGATGAAAGGCCATGTCGAAAACAGGGCCGACATCAAATACAAGGAAGGCGACGACGAAGCGTTCGTCATTCCGGCGATGACCACAGACAGACTGATGCTGTTCGGGACCGACGGGAAATTCTATACGGTCGAGGTCAACAATCTGCCCGGCGGCCGCGGTCATGGCGAGCCGATCCGGCTGATGGTCGATCTTGGCAATGACCAGACGGTGACTGCGGCGTTTCTCTACAAGGGCGCGCGCAAATTCCTTGTCGCCTCAACGACCGGCCATGGCTTCATCGTCAGCGAGGACGACTGCCTGTCCTCGACCCGCAAGGGCAAGCAGATATTGAACGTCGCGGCGGGGGCCGAAGCATGCGTCTGCCGCCCGGCGGACGGCGACATGCTGGCGAGTGTCGGCGACAACAAGAAATTCCTTGTCTACCCGGTCAGCGAACTGCCGGAAATGTCGCGTGGCAAGGGCGTCGCCCTGCAGAAATTCCAGTCCGGCGGCCTTTCGGACGCGAAGGTCTTCGTCAGGAAAGAAGGGCTTACCTGGGTCGACCGCTCGGGGCGGCTGCAAACGATTGACGACTGGAAATCCTATACCGGCAAGCGCGCGCAATCGGGCAGGATCGCGCCAAAGGGCTTTCCGTCAAACAAGAAATTCGGCGCGTGGTGAGCGCGCCGGATTTCGCCCGGCGATTGATCATCCGTCTACGGAGCGCCTATTGGCGGTTGCCGCCGCGCTTTTCTGACCGTGATCGCCGTTAACCAGCAAACGCCTTGATTGTGCTCGCTAAAAAAAACTTATCCCCCACCTTATCCTACACCTCCCGGGCGGGCGTATAATGACCGCCAATCAGGAAAGCGCGCGGGCCGGACAGCCGCCCTTGCGCAGTCTCACGGAAAGGAAGGAACAAGCGCATGACCGGAATTGCAACGACCACCATCGCCGCGCGTGCGCCTTTGACGCGACAAGCAGATGTGCGGATTGTCCGGACAAAACCCGTGAAACCCGCGCGCTGTCACGAAGCTGAAAGAGACGCCGCCGCTGCAACGCCCGCGCAAGGCGGACAAATCCCGCTTCATCCGTACCGCCGGCAGCGCGTGGAGCCAGACGGGCCGCCGGTCGCTGGCCTCGTCGCCGCCAAACGGCTAGAGACGCCGTCAATGCGTGTCGATGAGTTCGATTTTGAGCTGCCCGAAAGCCGGATCGCGTTGCGCCCGGCGAGCCCGCGCGACGCTGCGCGGCTTTTGCATGTCGACGGTGCGGCGCTGGGCGACTTTCATGTCCGCGATCTCCCGGATTTGCTGAGGGCGGGCGACCTCCTCGTCCTCAACGACACGCGCGTTATCCCGGCGCAACTCAAAGGAAAACGCGCAGCGCGCGGCAGCGACGGCGACGTCACTGTCGATGCGACCTTGATCCGCCGCCTTGAGGGCGATCCGGAACTTGGCGCCCGCTGGATCGCATTCGTGCGCCCGGCAAAGCGGGTGAAGGCGGGTGACAAACTGATCTTCAGCGAAGTCCTCTGCGCCGAAGTCGAAACGCGCGAGGGCGCAGAAGCAATCCTCAGATTCAATTGGGGCGGCGCGATTTTCGACAAGGTGCTGAATGAAACCGGCGCGCCCCCGTTGCCGCCCTATATCGCGCGCAAACGCAAGGTGACGCCCGACGACGCCGCCGCCTATCAGACGATCTATGCGGCGGAGCCGGGATCGATCGCCGCGCCAACCGCGGGGCTTCACTTCACGCCGCAATTGCTTGAACAGCTGACCGCGCGCGGCGTTGAAACCGAAACCATTACCCTGCATGTCGGCGTGGGCACGTTCTTGCCGGTAACCGCCGACGATACGCGCGACCACGTCATGCATTCGGAATGGGGTGAGATCACGGCGGCGCAAGCAGCGCGCATCAACGCCGCCAAGGCAGCGGGCCGGCGCATTGTCGCCGTCGGCACAACCAGCTTGAGGCTGCTGGAAAGCGCCGCGAGCGAGACGGGGCGGATTGCGCCCTTCGCCCGCGAGACCGATATTTTCATTACGCCCGGCTATCGCTTCAAGGCGGTCGACGCGCTGATGACGAATTTCCACCTGCCGCGCTCGACCCTGTTCATGCTGGTCTGCGCCTTTGCCGGTGTCCCCGCGATCAAACGCGCCTATAAAGAAGCGATTGACCGGCATTACCGGTTCTATTCCTATGGCGACGCATGTTTGCTGGAGCGGCAGGCGCAATGAGCCGGACAATCGTCCTTCTTCGCGGCGTCAATGTCGGCGGCAGGAACAAGCTGCCGATGAAAACCTTTGCGGCGATCCTCGAAAAACTCGGCTGCGAGAATATCTGCACCTATATCCAGAGCGGCAACGCCGCCTTTGATGGCGAAACCAGCGCCGGCGACATTGCGCGCGAAATCCATGACGCCATGGGCTTCACTCCGCATGTCTTCCTTTTTTCCGCGGCGGACCTCAGAAAAGCGGCGGCGCAGTCACCCTTCCGCAAGGAAGCGGCGGAAACGCCAAGGCGTGTGCATGTCTATTTCCTTGACAAGGCGCCGGATGCGCAAGCCGTTAATGCGCTCGGGCAGTTGAAGTCGCCGCGCGAGGATTTTGCAGTGACGGGAAACGCGCTTTACCTGCATACGCCCGACGGTCTTGCCTCATCGAAGATCGCCGACAAGATCGACCGCACCTTGAAGACCGTCTCGACGGCGCGAAACTGGAACACCATCAAGGCGCTGCTTGAAATGGCGAGCGCCGCGTCATGACGGATTTTGACAACTTAGCGAATGCTGTCGCCGGCGACTTGATCGCGGATGCGCCGTTGTCGGCCTGCAATTCCGGCGCCTGTGATCTGGTGCAGGCGTGCGGCGCCACGCCGGTGGTCACGTCGATTTGCGGCCCGGACGCGCCCCCAAGGGAACTGAGCAACCAGAAAGCGGGCGAGCACACGTCTGGTTCGGATTGGAGGAGTTGAGGTGACCGGCGAAATTTCCTTCAACGCATTTCTGGAAGTCGACATTCGCGTCGGCACAATCATCGATGCGCGTCCTTTTGAAAAGGCGAAAAAACCCGCGACCAAACTCTGGGTGGATTTCGGGCCAGAACTTGGCGTCAGGAAATCGTCAGCGCAAATCACGGTTCACTACGACCTGGCGCGACTGATTGGCATGCAGGTCGCCGCCGTCGTCAATTTTCCACCGCGCCAGATTGCCGACTTCATGTCGGAGGTTCTGGTGCTTGGCTTTCCTGATGAAAACGGCGCCGTCGTGCTCATTGAGCCGGAGCGGCCTGTGCCGAATGGCGGGAGAATGCATTGACCGGATTTTCCTTCACTGTCAGCGCAACCGACGGCGCGGCGCGCACCGGCGTCATTGCAACGCCGCGCGGCGAAATCAGGACGCCGGCGTTCATGCCGGTCGGAACGGCGGGAACAGTGAAGGCGATGTTCCCGGAGGATGTGCGAGCGACCGGCGCCGATATCATTCTCGGCAATACTTATCACCTGATGCTGCGGCCGGGGGCGGAACGCGTTGCGGCGCTTGGCGGGCTTCACCGGTTCATGAACTGGCCGCGCCCGATCCTGACCGATAGTGGCGGCTATCAGGTGATGTCGCTGTCGAGCTTGCGCAAGATGACGGAGGAGGGCGTTTCCTTCGCCTCCCATATTGACGGCTCGAAACACATGCTGACGCCGGAACGCTCGATCGAGATCCAGCGCCTCCTCGGCTCGGACATCCAGATGCAGCTCGACGAATGTCCCGCGATCCCGATCGATCACGACAAGGCGGCGGCGTCGATACAGCTTTCCTTGCGCTGGGCCAAGCGGTCGAAACGCGCCTTTGAAGAAAAGTCGAAATCGGGACAGGCGCTGTTCGGCATCGTGCAAGGCGCCAATTACGAAGATCTCCGCCGGGAAAGTCTTGAGACGCTGATGAAGATCGGCTTTCCGGGCTATGCGATCGGCGGGCTCGCGGTCGGCGAGGGGCGCGAGGAAATGTTCCGCGTTCTCGATTTCACGACGCCGCATATGGACAAGGCAAAACCGCGCTATCTGATGGGCGTCGGCAAGCCCGGCGACATCGTCGGCGCGGTGGCGCGCGGGGTCGACATGTTCGATTGCGTGGCGCCGACGCGCTCGGGCCGCCATGGCCAGGCATGGACGGCGACGGGCGCCGTCAATATCACCAATGCGCGCTTTGCCGACGACAACGAACCCCTCGATCCGGCGAGCGATTGCCCGGCAAGCCGCGACTATTCAAAGGCTTACCTGCACCATCTTTTCAAGGCTGGGGAACATCTCGGCCCGATGCTGCTGACCTGGCACAATCTCCATTATTACCAGCAGCTGATGGCGTCCCTGCGCGACGCGATTTCCGCCGGCAAGCTCGCCGACTTCATCGCTTCTTTCAGGGCTGAGACCGGAGAGGAAATCCTGTGAAAAAACAGGCGGATTTCCCGTTAGTTTGGCGGTTGACCGGTGCAAGGGGCGCCATTATGGTCCGCGCTCTTCAAGGCGTCCCCCGCTCCCCAAAAGGGCGGTTCGGACGCCTTATTGCGCAAGCATTTCCAATGGCCTATCCGCAGGCCTGCGGCGTACGCGCTGGAAAGTGGGCCCGTAGCTCAGCGGTAGAGCATCTGACTTTTAATCAGAGGGTCGATGGTTCGATCCCATCCGGGCTCACCACTTTCCATAGATTGCATCTAAAAAATTCAGGTCGCGCGCGCGACCTCGATGGGGCGACGGCGTAATGGCGGATATTGAAAATCCGGTCGTTATCAAGCGCGGCGACGGGCCCGTCATTCTCGCCATGCCGCATGCGGGAACCTTTGTTCCGGACGATATCAAGGCGCGCCTCAATGCGGAGGGCCGTCTCCTTCGCGACACAGACTGGCATGTCGACAAGCTCTATGACGGGCTTCTTGAAAACGCCACCATCGTTCGCGCGATTTTTCACCGTTATGTCATCGACGCCAACCGCGATCCGGCGGGCGTCTCGTTGTATCCGGGTCAGAACACGACCGGGCTTGTTCCAACCACGAATTTCGACGGCGCGCCGATCTGGGTCGCTGGCGCGGAACCTGATGGCGCCGACATCGCGGCGCGCACCCTTCGCTTTCACGCGGTTTATCATCAGGTGCTCGGCGCCGAGATCGCGCGGGTCAAGGCGCTGCATGGCGTCGCCATACTCTATGACTGTCATTCGATCCGCTCGCAAATTCCCCACCTATTCGGCGGCGCGTTACCCGATATGAATATCGGCACCAATGACGGCGCCACCTGCGCCCCGGCGCTTGCCGAGATTGTGCGCAGCATCGCGGCGGCCTCGCCCTACAGCCACGTTGTCAACGGACGCTTCAAAGGCGGCTGGACAACGCGCCATTATGGCCGGCCGGGGATGCGCGTTCACGCCATTCAGATGGAGCTTGCACAAGCAAACTATCTGGCGTCGGAGGCGCCGCCTTTCGCCTATGATGCAACGCGCGCGGAACGCCTGCGCGGCGTCTTGCGGGATATTGTTGGCGGGATTGAAGATGCAGCGCCGGCGCTGCGCCGCAAGGCGGGAGCGGGATCATGACGGCGATTTTCGCGCGCCGCGCAAGAGTGCCGACGGGATGGGCCGAGAATCTTACGGTTACGATCGAAGGCGGCAGGATTGCCGCCCTGTCGCCCGATTCAACGCCGGCGCCAGATGCGGTGTGTGTCGACACGCTGTTGCCGGCGCTGGCGAATGTGCACAGCCATTCGT
Organism: Parvularculaceae bacterium; assembly: GCA_041753055.1. Taxonomy (GTDB): domain Bacteria; phylum Pseudomonadota; class Alphaproteobacteria; order Caulobacterales; family Parvularculaceae; genus Amphiplicatus. The sequence goes on along the minus strand of JBGSVH010000028.1, from coordinate 3,745 downwards.
TCCAGCGCGCCATGGCCGGAATGACCGAATATCGCTCGGCGAACCACGACAGTTTCTGGACATGGCGCGAACTCATGTACCGGTTTGCCAACCGGATCACACCGGACCAGCTCGAAGCAATCGCCGCGCTGACCTTCATGGAAATGCAGGAAGCGGGCTTTGCCAGCGTTGGCGAATTTCACTATCTGCACCACCAACCGGGCGGCGCGCCCTATACCGCGCTCGACGAACTGTCATCACGGATTTTTTCAGCGGCGGCGGCGACCGGCATCGGATTGACGCTGCTGCCGGTGCTTTATTCCTATGGCGGCGCCGGCAAAAAACCGTTGACGAGTGAACAGCTGCGGTTCGGCAATGACATTGACCGCTTCACGCGCCTTGTCAGCGACGCGCGCAGCAAGGCCGGCGCCAATATGAATGTCGGCATCGCGCCGCATTCGCTGCGGGCGATTTCGCCTGAAGACCTTCAACGTGTTGTCGCCGCGCACCCTGACGGCCCCATTCATATCCATATCGCCGAACAGCCGAGGGAAGTTGCGGATGTCGAGGCGTGGCTCGGCGCCCGCCCGGTCGGCTGGCTGCTCGCCAATGTGCCGGTTAACGAGCGCTGGCAACTGGTTCATGCAACCCACATGAGCGATGCCGAAACGGCCGCGCTTGCCAGAAGCGGCGCTGTCGCGGGCCTCTGCCCGATCACCGAAGCAAATCTCGGCGACGGCGTTTTCAACGGGCCGGTATTTCTGGCAGCCGGCGGCGCCTTCGGTATCGGGTCGGACAGCAATGTCCGGATCTCGCTGACTGAAGAATTGAGGATGCTCGAATATTCGCAGCGCCTTCATCATCTGTCGCGCAATGTGCTCGCCGCCAATGCCGCCAGTGTCGGTGAAACGCTTTATCTTGGCGCGGCGGCGGGCGGCGCCAGGGCGCTCAGCCGCGACGCGGGCGCGATTGAAATCGGCAAGGTCGCCGATCTGGTTGTGATCGACAGCGCCGCACCGGCGCTGTGTGCGCTCAACGACGCGCAGATTCTTGATGGGTTGTGCTTTGCCGCATCCGACAATGTGGTGACCGATGTCTGGTCGGCGGGGCGTCGCGTCGTCAGCGGCGGGCGGCATTTTTCCCGCGACGCCATCATCAAGAGCTACAAGCGCGCCGTCAGCGCGCTTGTTTCCGGTTTGTAGGATTGGCGGATGTTACAAACAGCGCCATGCCGCGTTCATCAATTTCGATCTCAGGGATTTGGTCGCCAGCGCCGAAAAGCAGCAGCGATCCGGGCGGCACGGCGTCATCGCCAACAAGGAGGCACGGCGCGCCGATCGGCAGAAGCGCCATTGGCGTTTCACCCTTCGCCAGTTCAGCGCGTTGCCCCGCACACAGCTTTGTCACGGATATGCTGATGCGCGCCGGATCGAAGATCAGGTTGAAATCACGGACCGGCCCGCCAATCAGTTCGCAGTCGATTGCAAGCGCGCCGTCGAACCGGACGGGGTCGCCAGGCTCAGCGACAAACGCTTTGTTCGGCCCGGTCAATCGAAGGCCGTCACCCTCGATAACCGTCAGTATACGGAATAAACCGTTAAACGCTGAAAACGGCCCGTTTCGGTCGACATTAGCGACCGACATCCGCCAGACGAGGCCGCGCTCGTCTGTCACAACGGCGATTTCCCGCGTGACGCCGCCACCGTTCTTCCAGGGCTGCGCCGGCAGATCGTCGATCAAGATCCGTTTCATTCGGGGCGTTCTCAGCTGGCGCGACCCTTATCCGATCGAGAATTTCTTCAGCGCCGCGTGCGCGATCGGTTCGCCCCATTCCTGCACGAAATGCCCGGCGTCGGCGACTTCCATCGGTTCCGGGCAGTTGCGGATCATCTTTTGCAAGTGTTTCATCGCCGGCGGTCCAAGCACCGGGTCCTGCATGCCGATCGCCATGAAGGTTTCGCCAGCCCAGTCATTGGACCAGAATTTGCGCGCCGCCAGCGACGTCGCAACCCCTTCCTTGGACAGCGGTGTCAGATCCGCCGCGCCTTTTTCCTTTAGCATGACGAGTTCGGGAAAACGCCTGACCCCGCCCTTGTAGGATTGGTCCGGGAACGGCGCATCATACGCGGCCATCTCCGCGTCCGAAAGAATGGGCGTTGCGCGTTTCATCAGTTCACCGACTTTCAGATCCGGCTGCGACCGGTTGAATGCACGCCACATCGCGAAGCCTTCATTCGCCTCTTCGCCGCCGGGAAGGCCGGTGTTCATGACGATCAGGCGCGTATATCGATCCGGCGCCGCCATCGGCAGAGTGAGCCCAAGAACACCGCCCCAATCCTGCACGACGAGACAGACATTCTTGAGATCGAGTTTTTCAACGAAGGCAAGCAGCGCATTGCGGTGAAAATGATAGGTGTAAACCTCATCATCTGCCGGCTTGTCGGAGCGGCCAAAGCCGAACATGTCGACCGCGACCGCGCGATGTCCGGCAGCGGTAAAAACAGGAATCATCTTGCGAAAGAGATACGCCCAGGACGGCTCGCCATGAATGCACAGGAACGTGATTCCATCCTTCAGCCCCTCGTCGACATAGTGCATCCTAAGGCCCTCATAACCGGCGAGGCCTTCGACATATTTCGGCGCGTAAGGCCAGCCGGAAAGGTTTTCAAACCGGGCGTCCGGGGTTCTGAGGGCTTTGATCGGCATTGGCGTCCTGGATGGTTTTGGCGATGATGGCGATAAAGGTCGCCGCCCGTAAAGCGCTTTGTGCAGTTTTACTCGCCGTTGAGGCCGAGCTGGTTCATGAGGGCGTACTGGTCGAAAGATGTCCATTCTTCGAGAATTCTTCCGTCTTTAAGATGGAAAAACGTCATCCCCAAAACGCGGACCTTGCGCCCGGTCGCGGGGATTCCATTGCCTTCTCCGGTGTTGGTTCCGGTTCCTTCCCAATGCACGGCGACAAAGCTGCAGTCGGCGACCATACGCAGCGGCTTCATTGTCAAGTCTGGCGCCATCTTGCGCCAGCCTTCAGACGCTGCGCGATCCTCGGCGCGTCCGGCGTCGCGCTCGACTCCGTGCGCGACGAAGTCCGGATGATAGATGTGTTCGTTCTCGTCGATCAGGCCTTTCGACAGGATTTCTTCGAATACGATGCTGGCAGTTGCAACATTTTTTGCGCGGGTCTTGGCTGAGCAGCGGTCCGCAGAGGCGGCGAGCAGCGGCGATGGGACGAGAAAGGCGAGAAGGGCGAGCGCGGCGGTTGGACGGTTCATCAGTGTTCTCCTGTGACATCTTACAGCGTAAGGCTATTGCGCGCCATATGCCTTACGGTGTAAGGTGTCAACATGAAACCGGCCAAGACGCTTTCGGGCGCAGATAAGATGTTATCGCGCCGCAAGATCGCCAAGACCGCTCTTGGCCTTGTTCGCGCGGAGGGGGCCGCAGCATTGAGCGCGCGCCGGGTTGCGTCCCTCGCGGGCTGCGAGGCGATGTCGCTCTATCACTACTTCAAGAGCATGGACGATGTGCTCGACGAGGTCGTGGATTTAATCCTGGAGGAACAGGCCCCCGCAGCGCGCGCCGCGCGCGGCGATCCTGAGAAAATGATGCTGGCGCGGGCGCGCCGCTATCTCGCCGTTGCAAAGAATGATCCGGAGTGCTTTCGGTTGATCGCAACGCGCCGATGGACTGGGCCGGCGGGCGCCGCCCGGGCTCAGGAAATGATGGCGCTTGCCGCAGATGCGGGGGTCCCCAGCGTTCGCGCGCT
>JBGSVH010000027.1:0-19822 GCA_041753055.1 Parvularculaceae bacterium | reverse complement strand
CCGCTCCGCAGGCAGAAGATCCTTCAACAATCGCCATTCCGCTTCGTTCAAATCCCCGCGACTCAAGTGCGCCTCCTTCAAGAGGCATCCTTGAATCAAGTGTCGATTCAGGCGTCAATAACTTTGTAAACAGGGCCTAGTATAAATCTAGCGGCTCCCACAATTGAGTGTTCCGGGATGACGTGCTCCCCTGATTGTTACCCCCGCAGGAGGCGATGAAACAGCGCGAACAGCGTCGGCATTTCGCCCATCGCCTGCGCTGGCGTTAGCGTTTCATGCGCGCATGGACAGCAAAGCAGGAAACAGAACGATCGACGCCAAAGCCACAACCCGGCCGGCGGTGCTTTCGGGCGCGCGCTTCGGCTGAGAGCTGCATCGATCTGCCGGACCCCCTGTTCTTTCGGATCTTACTGCGGGGCTTTGCAAGTCCGGATGGTTTTGCCACGCCGTGCGGCCGTTTCCGGCCGGGATTTTTATCGTGTCCTTACTCCCCCGGTGGGCGAACGCAGCACCAAAAGACGCCCGGTCAACCTCTTGCCTAAAATTGCCCTGGGCGATGATTGATAACACCCTATTAACGCTTTACGCAAGAATATGCTATTTTCTGAATGATGGCGCGATAAAATCGCGAGACCATATGATAGCTTAGTCAGATGTATCAGAATTCGGCAGGGCGCGCCGGGCGGTTTTTGGGGCCGCGTTTGTGGTTACAATACTACACCTCCAATGAATTCCTGTGAACTCGCCGTAAAGGGTTTGACCGTTAATGCAGGTCGCGGTCTATAAGGTCGCGACGTCAGCGAGGCGCGCAATGCTCCGGTCGAACCTTGCCCCTATGGGCAATAGTCCCGGAAATTATTGCGAGGGTCGCCTGAAGGGGTCGTTCAACTTTGAAAGGAAGAGCAACGTGAATAAGAAGAAAATGTTAGCGCTAAAAGCGAGCGCAGCGCCGTTGGCTATTGGGATGATGCTCGCGGGGACACCAGTTTTTGCACAGGACGACACGGCGGCAGATGACGTGATCGTCGTCACCGGCTCGCGCATCGCGCGTCCGGAATTGTCGTCAACCTCGCCGCTGACCGTCGTCAGTCCTGATGACGTCAAGCTGCAGGGTTCAACCCGCATCGAAGACGTCCTCAACTCGCTGCCGTCTGTGGCCGCCAGCCAAGCGTCGACATTGGCGAATGGTGCCGACGGTACTGCCTCGGTCGACCTTCGCGGCCTCGGCACTGCCCGCACGCTGACGCTAGTCAACGGCCGCCGGCTGGTCCCGGGAGATCCGAGCCCGACCAGCGGCAACGCGGCCGACATCAACATCATTCCCGGCGCCATCTTGAAGCGCGTTGAAGTCCTGACCGGCGGCGCATCGTCGGTTTACGGCGCTGACGCGGTCGCGGGTGTTGTCAACTTTATCGTCGACACCGACTTTGAAGGCTTCCGCCTCGATAGTCAGTTCAGCTTCTATCAGCACAACAACAACAACGAATTCCTCCCGCCATTCCTCGACGCGCGCGGATTCCCGCACCCCACGGGCAGCGTTTCCGACGGCGAAGCGGTGGAAGCGACTGCCGTCTTCGGGTCGAGCTTTGGCGACGATCGCGGTCACGTGATGGCCTATGCCGGCTATCGCAAGATCAATGCGGTCAACCAGTCCCAGCGCGACTTTAGCGCCTGCGTTATTCAGAACCGGGGCAGCGGCGCCAACCAGTGCGGCGGTTCGCTGACAAATGACAGAGGCACGGTGATTCTGTTCGACACGGCGATCAACACCGCGTCGTCTACGGTCTATGAATTCGGGACGGGCGGCGCCTTCGCCAACACCACCTCGCGTTTCAACTTCGCGCCGCTGAACTATTTTCAGCGTCCGGACGAGCGCTACACGGCGGGCTTCTTCGCGAATTATGAAATCAACGACTGGGTCAAGCCATACGCTGAATTCCAGTTCATGGACGACAAAACGGTCGCGCAGATCGCGCCTTCCGGCGACTTCGGCAATACGCTGACACTCAACTGCGACAACCCGCTGATGTCCGCGGCGCAGTTGGCGGTCATCTGCGACACCGACAATTTGATCAACGGCTTCCTCGGCACCTTCCCGCTGGCGACGGCGGCCCCGTTCAATCCGGCTCCGGGCAACGCGCCGATTGTGTTCACCGATGCGCTCGGCAACACTTATAATCAGGGCTTCGCGCAGATCCTGCGCCGCAACGTCGAGGGCGGTCCGCGCCGGTCAAATCTGACGCACCAGACCTTCCGCACCGTTGTTGGCGCGAAGGGCGATCTGGGTGAAAACTGGTCGTATGACGCCTATTATCAGTTCAGCCGGGTTAATTACACGCAGATCTATGAGAACGAATTTTCTATCGTTCGCCTGAACCGCGCCCTTAACGCGGTGACGGATACGCGCGTTGGCAGCGCCACCTTCGGCCAGGCGGTCTGCCGTTCGGTTCTCGACAACAGCGATCCGAATTGCGTTCCCTATGATGTCTTCGCCGGTGTCGGCGGCGCGTCGCAGGCCTCCGTCAATTATCTTTCGGCCACCGGCTTCCAGAGCGGCGAGACGACTGAAAACGTTGTCAACGCCTCGATCACTGGTGACCTGACCGCCTATGGCGTCAAATTCCCGTCGGCGAGCACGGGGGTGGCTGTCAACGCCGGTATCGAATGGCGCAAAGAGTCGCTTGACCTGAAGACCGACAACGCCTTCCAGACCGGCGATCTCACCGGTCAAGGCGCGCCGACATTGCCAACCGCGGGCAGTTTCGATGTCCTCGAATTCTTTGCCGAAACGCAGATCCCTGTCATCAATGAAGGGTTTGTGCATGAATTCTCGATCAATGCGGGCTATCGACGTTCAGACTATGACACGAGCGGCGGCAACTCGTTCGGCACCAACACCTATAAGATTGGCGCCGAGATTGCGCCGATCCCGGATTTCCGTCTGCGCGGTTCCTATAACCGGGCGGTGCGGGCCCCGAACATCCAGGAGCTGTTCTCAACCCCGTTCGTCGGCCTCAGCGGCTCCAGCGATCCTTGCGCTGGCATCACGATCACGGCGACCGACTATGGTTGTATCGCGCAGGGCCTGACGATCGGCGGCGGTACGCCTTCCAACCCGGCCGGTCAGTATAACGGCCTGCTCGGCGGCAATCCGAACCTGCAGCCCGAGACTGCCAAGACCTGGACAATCGGCGGCGTCATTCAGCCGAGCGCAATACCGGGCCTCGCGGTCACCGTCGACTACTTCAACATCAAGATCGACGATGCGATCAACGGCTTTGGCGTCGATGCAATCCTCTTGGACTGCGTCGCCAAGGCGACGGCGGCGTTTACTCCGGCCTCTTGCGGCTTCGTCAATCGCAACGTCGCTGGATCGCTCTGGCTGACCTCGGACGGATATACTGATAACCTCCCGGGGAATGTCGGCTCGGTGCAGACCAAGGGCCTCGAATTCGCCACCACTTACAGCCATGACATCGGCAATTTCGGCAGCCTGGCGCTGAATTTCCAGGGCACCAAACTGCTGGCCTATGATGTCAATAACGGCCTTACCGACCCGTATGACTGCGCCGGTCTCTATGGACCGACCTGCAGCGCCGGCGGCACCACTGCGGCAGGCGCTCCGCTTCCGAAATGGCGCCACAAAGCGCGGTTGACCTACACCACGCCGTTCGATCTCGGCCTTTCGGCTCAGTGGCGTTATGTCGGTTCGGTCGATGCTGAAACGACGACCACCGACGTGACTCTCGCAGGCGCAAACCTGTTCGATCCGGGCCTTCATATTGGCGCTCAGAGCTACTTCGATCTCGTCGCGACATATTCGCTGCGAGACGCCTACACCATGCGCCTCGGCGTCAACAACATTCTTGACAAAGAGCCGCCGTTGGTGACGTCAGGCAGCGGCATCCGTCCGGGTTCGAACCTCTGCCCGACCGGACCTTGCAACGGCAACACCTATCCCGCGACCTGGGACGCGCTGGGCCGGTACCTGTTCGTCAACGTAACGCTCGAATTCTAAGCGACACGTTAGCTCACTAACGACGGAGGATTCCCTCGGGGATCCTCCGTTTTTTTTTGCGGCCCGGCGTGGTAGACGCACCGGCGACAGGTAGACCGCTGTTGGAGAAATAATGTCTGATCCGACTTCCGATATTTCAATCGACGGACTTCTGGCCCAGGCGGTTGCCGCCGCGCGAGCCGGCGACATGAGCAAGGCGCGCGAACGGGCGGAGCAGGGCCTTGAACTCGCGGGCGCCGATGCGACGCCATTCCACGCTTTCCTCGGGATGATTTTCGCTCGCTCGGGCAACCTGGCTGCAGCGGCCGAGCACCTCAACAAAGCGCATGCGGCGCGCCCTGACGACGTCACCATCGCCTGCAATCTGATTTCGGTGCTCATGAACGACGGTCGCGATGACGACGCGCTCGCGGTTGCGACCGAGGATTTCGTTAATTCCGACAAGAGTCTTCGTATTGCGCGCTATCGGGGCTTTCTCTCCCAGAAACTGGAGAAATTTGACGAGGCCGTAAAAGCCTATGAAATCGTCCTTGCTAAAGCGCCCGACGATTTCGAATGCCTCAATAACATTGGCAACGCTAAGGCGGGCCTTGGCGATCACGCCGGCGCCGTTGAAGTTTTGCGGCGCGCTGTCGAGATCGACCCAAAAGCTGCGCCGACGCGCCTCAATCTCGCCTCGGCGCTGGTCGCGCTTGGGCGCGATGATGAGGCGGAGGCTGTGCTGCGCAAGGCGGCCGAGGATTTTCCGGCCGACTCGCATGCGCCTTACCAGCTTTACGCGCTTTGCAAGACGCGCCTGAAGCAGAAAGAGGCGGTCGCCGCAATCGAAGATGCCGCCGCGCGCGACCCCAATGTCGCCGGCATGCAGCTAAAGCTCGCCATTGAATATGGCGTCGAGCGGCGTGTCGGCGACGCCGAGCGCGCCTTTCGCCGCGCGATCGAGCTCAATCCCCTCGAAACCGACGCCTATCTCGGTCTGGCGATCCAGTATGAGCACACCAACCGCGAGCACGACTTTGCGCCGCTGATCGATCTTGCTCGTCGCAATGGGATCGGCGACGGTCCGCTGTCGTTTATCGAAGCGCTGGAACTTCGCCGTCAGGGGCGATTCGAAGAGGGGCTGAACCGTCTTCAATCGACGCCAAAAGATGTCGAACCGACTCGGGCCGCGCATTTGCGGGCGACGTTGCTTGAACGGTTGCAGCGAACGGACGAAGCATTCGCGTGCTTCAGCGAATCCAATCGGCTGATGTCGGAATCGCCGACTGAGCCGCTGACGCGCGCAGAAAAATTGCGCGCCGATCTTGTAGCCGAACTCGCCTTGCTGACGCCGGCATGGCGCGACGGGTGGCGAGAAGTCGAAATCAACGACGGCCGCGACGACCCTGTTTTCCTGGTCGGATTTCCTCGCTCTGGCACGACGCTGCTCGATACGATCCTGATGGGTCATCCGAAAACTACCGTTATGGAGGAGCAGCCGCCGCTCAACTATGTTGAGGAAGAACTTGGCGGCATGTCAGCGCTGGCGACGCTCGACCAGGATGGCGTTGCATCAGCGCGCCGCCGTTATTTTGAAGAGGTGGAGAAAATCCAGCCCGTCGGTCCCGGTATCATGCTGATCGACAAGTCGCCGCTGTTTCTCAATCGCGCACCGCTAATTCATCGCCTGTTTCCGCGCGCCCGGATAATATTGATGCTGCGCCACCCTTGTGACGTCATTCTCAGCTGCTTCATGAGCAATTTTCGCCTCAACTCGGCGATGGCGAACTTCCTGCGCCTTGAAGACGCGAAAGAATTCTATGACCTCAGCTTCAGCCATTGGCGGAAATCTTGCAGCCTATGGCCGCTCAATGTTCACACAGTTGTCTATGAGGATCTCGTTGAGGATGTGGGTGCTGTCGTCGGCCCCCTGCTTGACTGGCTTGGGCTTGAAAGCAATTCGGACATGCTCGACCATCAGAAAACGGCAAGAGCGCGCGGCCTCATCACGACGGCGAGCTATTCGCAGGTTACAGAGCCCATATACAAGCGCGCCTCAGGCCGGTGGGAGCGCTATCGCCGGCATCTGGAGCCAACCTTCGACGTACTTGCGCCCTGGGCCATCGAATTCGGCTATGGCGATCCCCGCCGCGCGTCAGAATAAGTCACTCCGCCTCGCAACGAAAAATAGACGTGTGCAGCTAGGGCGTTTTCCGATCAAGTGGAATCCGGCTGATCGCAGAAAACGCCCTAGTTCATAGATCTTGAGCAAACTTCGCGCGCCAGAGCGCGCGAAACTTGCTCTAGATTTCTGCCGGGTTCGCCGCATCAGAATCGGTCTTTGAGCGCCGGGCGAAAAAGTGGAATCCGGTTTTTCGCTGACCCGGCGCGACCACTCAAAAATCTGGGTCATCGGGTGATCGAGATTAATCGCCTGATGACCTACGGCGCTCGCTTGCGATATAGTTCTTCTTGGCCGCCAGATTCAAGATCGCTCTCGCGCGCAATGACAAAAAGCAGATCGCTCAGGCGGTTGATGTAGGGAATGGCGGCGTCTCTTTTTTGGCGCGGAAGTAACGCAAAGCCGCGCTCGGTTCGCCGAGCGACAACCCGCGCCTGGTGCAGGCGACACCCCGCTTCCGTTTGGCCGGGATAAATGAATTCCTTGAGCGGCGGGAGCTTTTTCTCAATATCATCGATCAGCGATTCGAGGGCGTCGACCGCACCTGCCTCTAGTTGGAAGCGTTCATGCGGCTTGTCGCCGGCGAAGCTGATCATTGCGCTCAGCTGATAGAGGTTTTTCTGGATGGCCTTGATCGTCTCTGCGCGTCTCGGATGGGCGAGTCGCGCAAATCCCAGCGCGACGGACAATTCGTCAAGATCGCCGACCGCTGCAATATGCGGGTCGGCCTTGCTGACGCGTTCGCCAGACAGCATTGAGGTTTCGCCGGCATCGCCGCCACGCGTGTAGATTTTTACGTCGCCCATTCTTGCCTCATTTCTTCGATATTTCGATATTATGCCGGATTCAGGCGGCCGGCGGAAATTCTTTCAGCGTTGCTTCCAGTACGCGAACCGCCGCGTTCGGCATCCATCGCCTGCGGACCGCAAACCCGACCGTCAGCGGTTCGAAATAGTCGATGTCAAGCAGGGAAAAACGGCGCGAAAACGTCTTCGACTGGGCGTATTCCATACTGACGACGCCGATGGCGTCGCTCTCCGCGACGATATCGGCGATCAACGGGAAATATTCGATGACATGCATGCGCCGCGCCGCATCGGCGCCGAGCGATACGAAAAGCGAGCGCAGCTGATCCGTGTGCCAACTCATCCGGTCCGGGGCGACGACGGGAAATGCGGCGATATCGGCCTTCCTGATTGTCTGCTTGCGCAAGAGCGGGTGCGCCTTTCGCGTGAACAAATGCGTCTTCAGATCGCCGAGCCGCTCAAAGGCGAAATCGCCTTCGCTTTTCAAGGCGTCTTCGGGGCCGACCAGAACATCGATGTCGCCGCGGCGAAGCGCGCGCACGCCGCCGCCGACAGACGCTGCTTCGAGGTGGATGCGCAATTCGGGCCGGCGCAAGACCAGTTGCTTGATCGCCTTGTTGACGAGCCCTTGCATCGAGGCGGGACAGATGCCGACTCGGATCAGGGTTTCTTCGTCGAGACGGTTGAGGCGCGAATCCTCCGACAATTGTTCAAGGTCGGAAATGATGCGCGAGGCGCGCGTCAGGAATGCGCGGCCGCGTTCTGTCGCCACGACGTCGCGCGCGCGCCGGTCGAAGATTGCATAGCCGGTTTCACGTTCGATATCGGCGAGGCTGCGGCTTACGCTCGATTGGGTGAGGCTGAGGGCGCGCGCGGCGGCGCTGATCGAGCCGTGCCGGTCGACAGCGATGATGTGTTTCAATTTAACCGCGTTCAAGTCTCATGCGCCCTATGCATAGGTGGGGCGTATTATGCATTTGACAAATGGCCGTGTCGAGTCGAAAAGGTTAGGCTGCCGCTGCGTGACCCTGCCGGCGCGTCCGCTCGCCTCATGGTGAGGGAGCCAGCCCGCGCCGCGTGGAAGGCGCGCGAATTTGGGTGCGCGGTTCCCGATTCCAGTTGCTGATTTGTCGAGGAAAGACCGAAAATGACGCCATACGCTGCTCCGATCGCCGATATGCATTTCGCGGCGAAAAGGCTCGCCGGTTTTGGTGATATTGCGGGCCTGCCCGGCGGCGAAGATCTCAGCGATGAACTCCTGCAGTCGATTTTTGAGGAAGGCGGAAAATTCGCCGCGGGCGTTCTCGCGCCGCTGAACCGGGTCGGCGACCAGCAGGGCTCAATACTCATCAATGGCGCCGTGAAGACGCCGGACGGCTGGCGCGACGCCTATCATCAATTCGTCGAGGGCGGATGGAACGCGGTTCCATTTGATCCGGCTTATGGCGGGCAGGGTCTGCCATGGCTGGTTGCGACGGCGCTGTTCGATCTCTGGCATTCATCGAACATGGCGTTCGCGCTTTGCCCGATGCTGACGCAGGCCGCGGTCGAGGCGGTGTCGCGATACGGATCGGCCGAGCAGAAAGAAACCTATCTTGCCAAGATGGTTTCGGGCGAATGGACCGGCACGATGCAGTTGACCGAGCCGCAGGCGGGGTCCGATCTTGCGCGCATTCGCACGAAGGCCGTCAGGGACGGCGATCATTACCGCATCACCGGCCAGAAAATCTTTATCACTTACGGAGACCACGACCTCACTGAAAACATCATTCACATGGTGCTGGCGCGGACGCCTGACGCTCCCGAGGGCGTCAAAGGCATCTCGCTCTTCATTGTTCCCAAATTCATGGTGAAGCCAGACGGATCGCCGGGCGCACACAATGATGTGCGCTGCGTGTCGCTTGAGGAAAAAATGGGCATTCACGCAAGCCCGACTGCCGTCATGCAATATGGCGACGACAAAGGCGCCATCGGCTATCTGATCGGCGAAGAGAACAAAGGCCTCGCCTATATGTTCACGATGATGAACAATGCCCGCCTTTCGGTGGGGCTTGAAGGCGTCGCAATCTGTGAACGCGCCTACCAGAAGGCGGCGTCTTTCGCCCGCGAGCGCCTGCAGAGCCGTGATATTGTCGGCGACAGCCCCGATCCAGTGGCGATCATCCGCCATCCTGATGTCCGGCGCATGCTGATGACGATGCGCGCGCTTGCGGAATCTGGGCGGGCGCTTGCCTATTACGCAGCCGGAAAGCTTGATCTTGCGCATCGCCATCCGGATGCCCCTGCGCGCGGCGCGGCGCAGTCGCGCGTCGATCTCCTCATTCCGATCGTCAAGGGGTGGTGCACTGAAAATGGTTCGGAAGCGGCATGGAATGGCGTGCAGGTGCATGGCGGCATGGGCTTTATCGAAGAAACCGGCGCCGCGCAGTTCATGCGCGACGCCAAGATTGCCGAAATCTACGAAGGCGCGAACGGTATTCAGGCAAATGATTTGATCGGCAGGAAGATTTCGCGCGACGGGGCGTCGGAGGCCAAGGCAATGATCGCCGAGATGCGCGATCTTGACGCTGCGCTTTCTGAGGCGGGTGCATCGCTCGCTGGCATCCGCGCAGCGCTGACGAAGGCGATCGATGCGCTCGACCGCGTAACCGACTGGCTGCTTCTCCAATACAAGGGCGATATACGCAATGCAGCCGCCGGCGCGATGCCGTATTTGCGGCTTTGGGGCGTGACCCTTGGCGGCTGGCTGATGGCGCGCGCGGCGCTCGCGGCGCAATCGGATCTTGCCGCCGGCGAGGGTGACGCGGTTTTCCTCAACAACAAGATTGCGACCGCGAAATTTTACAGCGACCGAATTCTGCCGCGCACTGCGTCTTATGAGGCGGAAGCGACCGCCGGCGCCGGGTCGCTGATGGCGATTGCCGACGCGGCGATGTAAGGCGACCACGGCAATATTCTGTCCAAGGAGGACAACAATGCCAGATGACATCAAGGTGATGGAAAAGACTGGAAATAAAGTGCGGGCGCGCCAGAACAAGGTGCGGTTTGTCACCGCGACGAGCCTCTTCGACGGGCATGACGCGGCGATCAACATCATGCGCCGCATTCTTCAGTCGTCGGGAGCCGAAGTCATCCATCTCGGTCATAACCGCTCGGTTGATGAAATTATCAACGCGGCGATCCAGGAAGACGTTCAGGGCGTCGCCGTCAGCTCCTATCAGGGCGGGCACATTGAATATTTCAAATATATGGTCGACCTGCTGAAAGAGCGCGGCGCCGGCCACATCAAGGTGTTCGGCGGCGGCGGCGGCGTCATCGTGCGCGAGGAAATAAAAGAGCTGCACGCCTACGGGGTTGAACACATCTATTCACCAGAAGACGGCCAGAAAATGGGCCTACAGGGTATGATCGATGACATGATCGCGCGCGCCGATTTCGACCCTATCGCGATTAGCAAGGCCAATGTCGCTGACGTCGGACAAGCCGGATGGGGGGCGCTGGCGCGGTTTCTGATCGAGCTTGAAGAAGGCGAGGCGGGCGCCGACAAGCTCGCCGCGCTGAAGAAAGCGGCCGCCGTTCAGAAGAAGGCGCCGGTTCTTGGCGTTACCGGTACAGGCGGTTCGGGGAAGTCCTCTCTCTGCGATGAAATCATTACACGCTTCAGGATGGATTCAAGCGAATTCAAGATAGCAGTACTCGCGATCGATCCATCGCGGCGCAAGAGCGGCGGCGCGCTGCTCGGCGATCGCATCCGGATGAATTCGATTAACGCGCCGCAGATTTATTTTCGTTCGATTGCAACGCGTGAATCCGAAAAGGAAGTGCCGCCCTTCGTTCACCAAGCGGTCGACGCCTGCCGGGCGGCGGGGTTCAATCTGATCATCGTTGAAACGCCGGGCATCGGACAGGGCAATGCCGCGATCGCCGACCTTGCAGACATATCGCTTTACGTGATGACGCCGGAATTCGGCGCCGCCTCACAGCTCGAAAAGATCGACATGCTCGATTTCGCCGACGTCGTCGCGATCAACAAGTTTGATCGCAAGGGTGCGGAGGACGCGCTCCGCGACGTCAGAAAACAGGTGCAGCGCAACCGCCAGGATTTCACCAAGCCGGTTGAAGAAATGCCGGTCTATGGCGCCATTGCAGCCCGTTATCAGGATGACGGCGCCACTGGTTTGTATCTCGGTCTGCGCGATGCGATCGAGAAAAAAGGCTTTGCGCTGCCGAAGACGCAATTCGCGCCCAATCCGAAACGGATGCCGAGCCCGCGCGACGCCATCGTGCCGCCTTCGCGGCAGCGTTATCTGGCGGAAATTGCCGCCAATGTCCGCGGCTATCATGACAAGGCGGGGCGCCAGTCGGCGCTGGCCCGCGAAATTCAACAGCTGAAGCGCTCCCGGGAAATGCTCGAGAAAGCCGGCGGCGAGTCCGGATCGCTGGTTCCGCTGATTAAGGAGCGCGAAGAGCGCCAGGATGCGCGTGCGCGGAACCTCATCGAGAATTGGCCTGAAGTAAAACAGAGCTACGCTGGTGAAGAGTATGTCGTCAAAATCCGCGACAAGGAAATCCGTACGGCGCTGACGCGCACGACCTTGTCCGGCACCAAGATCCGCAAAGTAGTTCTGCCGCGTTATGAAGATCATGGCGAGCTTTTGAAATGGATGCTGCTTGAAAATCTTCCGGGCTCGTTCCCCTATACGGCCGGAGTTTTTGCTTTCAAGCGAGAAGGTGAAGACCCGACCCGCATGTTCGCAGGCGAGGGCGACCCGTTCCGCACCAATGCGCGATTCAAGTTCCTGTCAAAGGATTCGGACGCAAAGCGCCTGTCGACCGCTTTCGACTCGGTGACACTTTACGGGTTCGATCCGAACGAACGCCCGGACATTTATGGCAAGATTGGCAATTCCGGCGTATCTGTCGCGACGCTCGACGACATGAAGGTCCTCTTTGACGGCTTCGACCTCTGCTCGCCTTCGACATCCGTCTCAATGACGATCAATGGGCCGGCGCCGATGATCCTCGCCATGTTTCTCAACACGGCGATCGAACAGCAGCTCGCGAAATTTCAGGTTGAAAACAGGCGCCATCCGACAGAAGACGAAGCGAACAAGATCAGAGCCTGGGCGCTTGAATCGGTGCGCGGCACTGTGCAGGCGGACATTTTGAAAGAAGATCAGGGGCAGAACACCTGCATCTTCTCGACCGAGTTCGCGCTCAAGATGATGGGCGACATTCAGGAATATTTTGTCGAGCATCAGGTGCGGAATTTCTATTCCGTGTCGATTTCCGGTTATCACATCGCCGAAGCCGGCGCGAACCCGATTTCGCAGCTCGCCTTTACGCTGTCGAACGGGTTCACCTTTGTTGAATCCTATCTTGCGCGCGGCATGAAGATCGACGACTTTGCGCCAAACCTTTCCTACTTCTTCTCAAATGGCATGGACCCCGAATATTCGGTGATCGGCCGCGTCGCCCGCCGCATCTGGGCGATCGCCATGCGCGAGAGATACGGCGCCAACGAACGCTCGCAGAAACTGAAATACCATGTGCAGACGTCCGGCCGCTCGCTTCACGCGCAGGAGATGGATTTTAACGACATCCGGACGACGCTGCAGGCGCTGATTGCGATTTACGACAATTGCAATTCGCTACATACCAATGCCTATGACGAGGCCTATACAACGCCAACGGAGCATTCTGTGCGCCGCGCCATGGCGATCCAGATGATCATCAACCGCGAATGGGGGCTCGCCCAGAACGAAAACCCCAATCAGGGCGCTTTCATCATTGATGAACTTACCGATCTTGTCGAAGAAGCGGTGCTCAAGGAATTCGAGCGTATTGCGGAGCGTGGCGGCGTTTTGGGCGCCATGGAAACCGGCTATCAGCGCGGCAAAATTCAGGAAGAAAGTCTCTTTTACGAACACAAGAAGCATGATGGCTCGCTGCCGATCATCGGCGTCAACACCTTCATCAATCCGGACGCCAAAGAGCCGCCGTCGCCGCCGCTGCAACGCTCAACGACAAAAGAGAAGGACAGCCAGATCAAGCGGCTTCGTGATTTCCAGTCGCGCGACCCCGAGAAGTCGAAAGCAGTGCGCCAGCGCCTGCGTGACGCCGTTGTCCGCGACGAAAACGTTTTCGCCGTGCTGATGGAGGCGGTCAAATATTGTTCGCTCGGCCAGATATCCGACACGCTGTTTGAAGTCGGCGGGCGATACCGGCGGAACATGTGACGCTGTCGCACGTAAAGGCTTCGGTCGAAGCGGCTGGCCTCGCCTTTCGCGGCGCGTTTCATCCAGACGTTGACGACCTTCCGGCGAATGGTTCCGCCGGAACGATTGTGATGCTTGGTTTTGTCGGCGGCGAACAATGGCGAGGGTTTGCTGCGTCTCCCGAATATCGCGACGGGCGGGCGCACCCGCTTGACCGGTGGTCGCATCGCGTCGTTTCCGCGATCGCGCGAGCGCTCGGCGCTGAGCCGTATTTTCCTTTCACCGCGCCGTTCATGCCGTTCATTCGCTGGGCGAAAAGAGCGGAGCCTGTTCATCCGTCGGCGATGGGGATGCTCATTCACCCCGAATATGGATTATGGCACGCGTGGCGCGGCGCCCTCGGATTTCGCGGGAGGCTCGAACTGCCTCCCAAGGATGACCGGCCCAGTCCATGCGACGCATGCCGTGAAAAGCCGTGCCTGTCCGCGTGTCCCGTCAGAGCCTTCGACGGCGCGGGCGCCTTCAACGCGCAAACTTGCGGCGCGCATCTCCGGCGTCCGCAGGGCGAAGCCTGCATGTCGGGCTGTCTTTCCCGCCGCGCATGTCCGGTCGGCTCGCAATACCGCTATGCGCCGGAACAGGCGGCGTTTCACATGCGGAGCTTCAGGGGCGGGTGAGGAAAAATTATTTTTGCGGCGTATTGCCAATAATAACGCCAAGCGCGTCAAGCCCATCACTTAACGCCGCTGGCCCGGGCTGCAGAATAATAGACGATTTTATTTCGTGCAGCCGCCCGTTCTTAACCGCCGGGATTGCGTCCCAACCCGGCCGCGCGGCCACCTGATCCTTCTTGAAGCCCTTGCCGCACCATGAGCCGATGATGATGTCCGGCGCCGCGGCGATGACTTCCTCGGCGGTGACGAAGCGGTCTTTCGCCGCCTGACCGAAGGCGCGGTCGGCAAAGACGTTTTCGCCGCCTGCGATCTCGATCAGTTCCGAGACCCAGCCAATGGCGGAAATCATCGGCTCATCCCATTCCTCGAAATAGACACGCGGGCGCGGGCGCAACGACTTCGACCGCTCGCGGACTGCTTCGACCCGCGCGCGCAGATCCTTTACCAGAGCCCCGGCTTTTTCCGGCTCGCCGATCAGCGCGCCAACCGTGCCGATCATCGAGAAAATCCCTGTAACCGTTCTGTGATTGAAGGCGTGGACTTCCAGCCCCGTACGGATCAACCCGGCGGTAATGTCCGCCTGGATGTCCGAAAAAGTGAAAACGAGATCGGGGTTCAGTGCAAGGATTTCACTCGTCTTTGCGTCGGTGAATGTTGAGACCTTCGGTTTTCGCCGCGCTTCCGGCGGGCGAACGACGAAGCCGGAAACGCCGACAATGCGATCCTGTTCGCCCAACAGATAAAGCGTTTCGACTGTTTCCTCTGTCAGGCAGACTATTCGTCCCGGAATATTCATCTAGTCAGCTATCCAAGCTTTTTTGGGCGCGATACGATTTCATTTTAAGTTATTCCATGTTGCATGGATGTTCATACGCAATCGGGTAATCGGGTTCAAAATTCCGGGCGTCTGTTGCGATAATCGCGGAAAATAGCAGGTAAGGTAGTCGTCCAACAGGTTACGGAAAAACGGCAATTCCCTATTGAAGCAGGCTGGCGCGTCACCTCCGACGGCGTTAGGTCGGAATTTTTACCGCGCCAGCGGCGATTGATCTCCTGCTCCCTAAATCGCAGCTTCTTCGTCGCTCTCCTTCGTCATGAAAGCCAAGTCGTAATGCGAAGAGATTCGCTTCAATCCGGCCGGTCCTACGCAGCAGAAAACGCCGACGAGAATAAAGAGGATCAAATTAATTGAATAGTTTCAATTGGTTATGACGCGCATCCTCGCAGGATTCGAGCCTTTTGTCTCCGGCGTATGAACGTCCGTATTGCGCCGAAGAACTCTCTTCGGCGAGGCGCCTTCGATGGCCCATTTCCCTCAGCCCCTGGCGGCATTTCCATATGAACAGTGAGGCGGTCCGGATATGGCGGTAACATGAGCAAGGTCGGCGCCCGACACGGTTTCGGCGAGGGTCTCTTTCGGGCCGGTATCGACGCCCATCAACGGTCGCAACAATCGCGGAAATGCGCCGGGCGGCTCGCGAAATACCTGGCGCCAATGGTGTTTTCGTAGAAATTCAGCTAAGATAAAATTACGTGCAATCTGTAGGCAGAAAAAACAATGAGGGCGACGTTTACGTGAACGCATTAATTTTCGGTCCCGCCCCATCGAACCTACAAGTGTTTTTCTGAGCTTCAAATGGATCGCGCTTCAATCGTTCACGACAATTTTTTGCGTCGGGTTTCAGCCGGCGACCTGCCGGATGGCGAATTGCCGTCCGGACCGCTGTCTAGCGAAGCCGCAGTTTCGATTTTCCGATCCAGTTGCCTGTCGCGGTCGCTGGATCGCAAGAGCCGCGACATGCAGGCGGCTGGGCAGGGATTCTATACAATTGGTTCGTCGGGCCACGAAGGTATGGCCGCTGTCGCCGCAGCTTTGCGCCCGACAGACATGGCCTTCTTACACTACCGCGACGCCGCGTTTCAGATAGAGCGGGCGGCGCAGGTTCCAGGGCAGTCGATTTTATGGGACATGCTGTTGTCATTCGCCTGCTCGGCTGAAGACCCAATTTCTGGCGGTCGCCACAAGGTTCTGGGATCAAAGCAGCTCAATATTCCGCCCCAGACTTCGACGATCGCGAGTCATTTGCCAAAAGCCGTAGGCGCGGCTTATTCACTGGGCCTGGCGCGCCGCCATTCGCCCGAACACAAGGTGCTGGCGAACGACGCTATCATCATGTGTTCATTCGGGGATGCGTCTGCAAATCACTCGACCGCTCAAGGCGCTTTCAACACCGCTCAGTGGACGGCTTATCAATCCGCACCGTTGCCTCTGTTGTTTGTTTGCGAAGACAACGGCATCGGGATTTCAACCAAAACTCCAAAAGGGTGGATCGCCGCGACCTTTTCAAATCGGGCTGAATTAAAATATTTCGCCGCCGACGGGCTCGATATGTACGACGCTTACCGAGTTGCCCGGGAAGCTGCGGATTACGTACGCTTGCGAAGGAAGCCGGCATTCCTCCACCTTCGCACAATTCGCCTTTATGGTCATGCGGGAGCAGATATTCCAACGACCTATATGAAACGCGAAGAGGTGGAGGCGGAGGAAGCAAACGACCCTCTATTGCATTCGGTGCGGCTGCTCTCTGACGCCGGTATATTGACGCCCGCCGAAGCGCTTTCAATCTACGAGGAGACATTTGCTCGGGTCGAAAGGGTTGCGATCGAGGCGGTAAAGCGACCCCGCTTGAAAACTGCATCAGATGTGATGTCGAGTATTATTCCGCCGCCGCGCGTGTGCGCGCGATCAAATGGCCCGACGCCGCAAGCACGCTCGTTGGCGTTCGGCGGGGACTTGAGGGCCATGGAGCAGCCGCAAATAATGTCGCGCCTTATCAACTGGGCGCTGACCGACCTGATGTTGGCTCATGACGAGATCGTGTTGATGGGTGAAGACGTTGGCCGAAAGGGTGGCGTGTATGGCGTCACGCAAAAGCTTTCTGCTCGTTTTGGCGCCGCCCGTGTCATTGACACCATACTCGATGAACAATCGATTTTGGGGCTGGGGGTCGGCCTTGCCCACAACGGATTCGTGCCCATCCCTGAGATCCAGTTCCTCGCTTACTTGCACAACGCGGAGGACCAATTGCGCGGCGAGGCGGCGACATTGCCGTTTTTCTCGAACGGCCAATTCACCAATCCCATGGTCGTGCGGGTCGCCGGTCTTGGCTATCAGAAGGGTTTTGGCGGACACTTCCATAATGATAATTCGGTAGCTGTACTGCGCGACATTCCAGGGCTGATCGTCGCCTGTCCTTCAAATGGCGCGGACGCCGCCATGATGTTGCGCGAATGCGCGCGCCTCGCGCGCGAAGAGCAACGCCTTGTCGTATTCCTCGAGCCGATTGCGCTGTACCCCATGCGGGACCTCCACGAAACGGGCGATAGCGGTTGGATGATGCATTATCCCGATCCCTCGGAGCGCATCCCGTTTGGCAAGGTGGGCGTTCATGGCGACGGGGATGATTTGGCGATCGTGACATTTGGAAACGGCGCCTATTTGTCCCGCCAGGCGCAAAAGAGATTGGCGGGCAGCGGGATTAAGGCGCGCGTCGTTGATATTCGCTGGTTGTCGCCGATTCCAGCGGATGCCCTGTTGGAAGCGATTTCCGGCTGTCGCAATATACTTGTTGTGGATGAAACACGGAGAACTGGCGGTATCGCCGAAGCGCTCATGGCTTTGTTTGCGGAGCGCACTAAAACGTCTACTGCGCGGTTAACTGCAGAAGACAGCTTCATCGCGACCGGCCCAGCCTACGCGGCGACAATGCCGTCTGCTGACGATATTGTCAGAATGGCCGCAAACCTTTTTACGGGCGTGTCATGAAAACCGCAGTCGTCGTGTGTCCCGGCCGGGGGACTTACAATAAAACCGAGTTGGGCTACATCAGTAAATTCTTTCCAAACGCGCCGCTTCTTGAATCGTTTGAAGCAGTGCGTCGCAAAGCCAACCAGACCACATTGGGGGAATTGGATGGCGCGGAGCGATTCTCGATTGCTAGTCATACCAGGGGCGACAATGCTTCGGCGCTGATTTATGCCGCGACGATCGGCGATTTTTCGTCGATCGATCGTGAGCGCATCGAAATCGTCGCCGTTACAGGCAATTCGATGGGTTGGTATTCCGCTCTGGCATGCGCAGGCGCATTGACGCCTGAGGACGGTTTCGGCGTCGCGAACACAATGGGCGCGTTAATGCAAGAATCGCTGATTGGCGGCCAGCTTGTTTATCCTTTTGTCGACGACGACTGGCGGCCTCAACCCGATCGGCGAGCCGCGCTTTTGGCATTGGTGGACAGTATCGGCGCGAGGGCGGATCACGACTTGCATCTGTCGATCGATCTGGGCGGAATGTTGGTTCTTGCAGGCAACCAAGCGGGGCTTGCCGCATTTGACCAGGCGGTCGAACCCTTGCAGCAGCGCTTTCCGATGCGATTGGCCAATCACGCGGCTTTTCATACGCCGCTGATGGCGCCCGTCGCCGCAAAGGGAAGGGCCAGACTCCCTGCGACGCTGTTCAATCAACCAGAATTGCCGTTAGTCGACGGGCGCGGCGCCATCTGGTGGCCAATTGGCGCTGATGCCGAAGCGCTGTGGTCCTACACTCTCGATGCACAAGTCACGCAGACTTACGATTTTACACTCGCAATCACCGTCGCCGCCCGAGAATTTGCGCCTGATCTTTTTATTATTACCGGTCCCGGCGCAACGCTTGGCGGCGCTGTCGCTCAGTCGCTCATTCTTGCTGGCTGGCGCGGCATGCGCAGCAAGGAAGATTTTAGGGCGCAACAGGAAAGTCGGCCGCTGCTGGCGTCAATGGGAATGCCCGAGCAGCGCAATGGCGTCGTTGTGCATTGATTGATCGCCGGCGTCGACGTCCGCTGAAGGCCAAGCTACCGGCGGAAATCCAGCCCAGTGATGACAGGACGGATTTGGACAAAGAGCGATTCTAACTGTCTGTCTTTATTGAGCTTTTTATTTTTCGCCGAACTAATGGTGCCAGAAGAGGACTCACTCGACATGGCTTTGATTTTTTCTTTCAATCGGTTACGAATTTTATTTAGAACGTATACCAACGATTATGCCAACTTTTCGAATCGACGCGTCGGTATGAGTCCGTAACTAGGCGCATCTTATAGCACGTTTGCGGACGTTTGTCAGTACTTTGATTAAAGAATTTTATCGCCGCCAGAATATGTGCACCTGTTCAAATCCGGTCTCAATGGCGAGCACGTCGTTGATTTCAAGATCGCGCCCGAGGCGCTCGTAGTCGATATAATATTGAAGGCTTTCGGGAATTTGCGTTGTTTCTTCGGTCAATTCCTGTGCGAAGTCGGCGAGTGACGCGTATACGCCTCGGTAGCCTTCTTCCATCGCGGTTCTTGCGTCTTCCAGGTCTCCGAAATAGTTGAGCAGCTCGCCGCCCAATGCGCTGTAATCATCGATGAAGGCCGCAATTTCGGCGACGTTATCAATGCTCTGATATTCTTCGATCCGCGCGCCCTCGAATCCTTTGTAATCATGAATGGCGTATTCTTCGGCGCCATGAACCGGCGACGCCTTTAGCATCGCTGCGATCTCCGCCCGAATGGCGTCTGCGTCCTGGTCGGCGTCGATCCATTGGCCGTGAAGCACGTCGTTGTTGTAAGCGGCAAGGCAGGCTGCATAAATTCTAATCTCGGATTTCTGCTTGCTCATCGAATTCTCCCGTCTGAAGGGGTTGCACATGCAACCTTGGCTTTCGCCGAGAACGGGGTGTGCAAGTGGAGGGAAAAATCGATGGCGGGCGCAGCCCGGAGTTCTTCGGGCGAGCCTCGGGAGACCGTCTATTTTTCGTGAAGCGCGCCGAGGGGCTGGCCCCTAAGAATACTTGTGCAAACTCAACTGGGATAACCCTCGATACGGCGCATTAGCGCGCCAATGGTTCTGTCCCTTTGCTGAGAATG
>JBGSVH010000026.1:0-24604 GCA_041753055.1 Parvularculaceae bacterium | reverse complement strand
GAACGCGGCAAAGTCCGGTTCCTGTGCGAGATAGGCGACCGTCGCCGAAGGATCGACGAAGCGCCGGCCGCCGTCGGCTTCGGTCAACCCGGCCGCGATTTTGAGCAGCGTCGACTTTCCCGACCCGTTGCGGCCGACCAGCGCGATCCGCGCCCGCGGCTCAATGACGAGGTCTGCGCCCTCCAGCAGCGGCGCGCCGCCAAAGGTCAAGCGGATGGATTCAAGGGTTAACAGTGGCGGCGCCATAGGCGAGGCGGTCTACAGGGGCGAGCCTTCCCGGGCAATCCGAGCGGACGCGTTAAAACCCTGTCAGCGAATATGGTGGAGGTTTGGCCGATGGAAGCCTTGCAGACCTATTTGCGGGAAACGCGCACGACGCCAAAGGCGTTCGCCAAGCTGATCGGCCTCGACGCCGACCGCTTCGCGCGGCTTCTGTCTGGCGAGGAACGCATTGAAGCGCCGATTGCGCAGCGTATCGTCGATGCGACCGGCGGCGCTATTTTTCTCAACGAACTGATCGGCAACGATGGGCCGGCATCCGTCATTGTCGATATGCGCAGCCGTTTTGCTGCGGGCGCTGCCGAAATTGATGCGGCGCGGCTTGCTGAAATTCTGGCGGATCTGTTGCCCGGAATGCTTGGCGGGAGCCGCCGAAAGGGCGATAACAGATTGCCGGGACTGGCTGCAGAAGCGGCTGCAAATACCTATTCGGCGTTGTCGACGGTTACGACCCGCTCTGGCGTGGATCGTCTCGTTCAAGCTCTTCGCCCAGTCTTCGCAGAAATTCTCGAAGAGTTGTCGGCGCCGGCCCCGGCTCATCGACAGCTGGACGATCAGGCGCGCAAAGCGGCTGAGCTTTATTTTCAGGCGCGCCCGGAAAAGCGGCGCGCGTAACCGCCGCTTCTAACTTCGGATCCAGAACCGACAAGGCGCGGCGCTTCGCCATCCGCCACATATTGCGGCCGATCGCTGCTGCGTAAATTTCTTCTGTCTCTTCCGCCATCGCCGTGACCGCCCTGTAGAGCTCTGTGCTGAATGCTACTTGGACGTGTAACGACTCACCCTAAGGTTGCGCCGTTGCGTGTCCTCAACAACCCCTTTTACAGGAACGGAGCTAACCAATGGCTAAAGACGTTCGTAAAGAGCAACTGGTTCTTCTAAAATTTGAAAGAAAACTGGCGGGTCTTGCGGCCTTCCTCGCTGGCGGCGCGGCGTCAGCCGCATCGGCCGCCGATACGCTTAACGGCGAAGCAACCATAAAAGGTTATGACGACATCAGGACGGCGCTCGTGCATCTCGCCGATGTTACGTCACAGGCGCATGCAAGCATGCAATCCAGCGTCACTGAGATCGGGGCGCGCGCCCTTGAGGTTGGCGGCGGGCACCCGAAAGTTGCGGCGTCGGAGGTGGTGCGATCACTGCTGGGGCTTGGATAGTTTATTCTTTTTACGGATCGCTTCTGGCGATCACGATTACTCTTGCTCAAAAGTCGCGGTCGCGCCAACTGATTGCGGCCGCGCATATTATTACACTTGCATGGTGCCTGTCATTCTTCTGGCACTACCACTTTGCTGAACGGAACATCACTTGGGGCTACGCCGTTATTGACGCGGCTGTTGCGGCGGTATTCTGGCGTCAGGCGCAGCGGGCGGTCGTCGCCCTGCCGCTCTTTTATGTCCACAATGCCTGCGTATTTCTCTATTTTGCGACAACCGTCTTTCACGCCACCCACTGGTGGACGATGGCGATCGCAAACCGGCTGTTCGAATTCGAAATTCTCTATGTGAGCGGTTGCGCCCTGTTCAGGATCAGGAAGCTGAAGGCAATAGAAAAAGGGCGCGCCAATGGCGCGCCCGAATTGCTTGGGTAGTCAATGTTTGCGACAGGCCAGCGAAAAACTCGATTCCGCTTTTCGCCTGGCGCTCTATTCGAACAATTTCGCCCAGCGGCGCGGCTCGCGCTTTTTCCAGCCGCCACGATGCCAGGCGTCGGAAACGATCAGCGGCGCCACGCTCGTCGCTTCGGCAAAGACCATCTGTTCGTAGACGGTCGACACCTTGCCCCAGCTCGCAGCCTCTTTCAGCGTTGACGACGAGCAGGCGCCGTCGCGAACATCGGCGACGGTGATCTGCACGGCATACTTGTGCATTTCGACATCGTCATGGCCAAGAATTTCGGCGCAAACGACGGTGTCCTGCGCGAAGTTTTTCGGCACGCCGCCGCCGATCATGAACAGCGCGGTCGTACCGGCGGCGAGCTTGACGTCTGTCAGCTCACGGAAATCGCCGGCGCTGTCGATGGTCAGATAAGGCTTGCCGGATTTGCGCCGCTCGACCTGGTGCTTGACGACGCCAAACCCGGCCGAGCAGTCGGAAAACGCCGGCACGAAGATCGGCACGCCTTTTTCATAGGCGCGCTGGATCAGCGAATCCTTTTTCTTGGCGTTGCCGGCGGCGAGCCATTTGCCGATTTCGTGAATGAATTCGCGCGACGTGTACGGCCGCGGTTCGAGCTGCTCGCAAATCGCGTAAATTGTATGATCGACATTCTGCAGCTCTTCTTCGTCAATGTAGGTGTCGTATATGCGGTCGATATAGAGCGCGCGCAACGTGTTGTCGTCCGGGATTTCGTTCGCCTGGTAGTGCTTGAAACCAAGCGCTTCGAGGAAATCCATGTCGATGATCGAGGCGCCAGTCGCAACGACGGCGTCGACCATGTTGTACTCGACCATGTCGCGCCAGACGTGGAGGCAGCCGCCAGCGCCGGTCGAGCCGGCCATAATCAGCCAGGTCGAGCACTTCTGGTCTTCTAGCGCTATGTTGAGGATTTGCGCGGCGCGCGCCGCATCGCGCGAGGTGAACGACATCTTGCCCCAGGCGTCGATGATCGGCCGTGCGTCAAACTTGGTGATGTCGATGTGCTCGACCTCGGTCGCGAGAAGCTCGGCTTTACGGTTGTCGGGTTTGGCGGTCATAAAAATCGGTCCTTTCAGTCCAGTTCAAAACCGGATCCGGGCCGCGTCAGGAAAGACGCGCGGAGGGCCGTCAGATGCGCGCGCTATATAGCAAGATGGACGAGTCCTACAAGCCCCCTGGCACGATGGATTCGGCGCTTGCCTGCGATTTCAGGCGCAAGCGCAAGACCGCGATCCCGCCCGCACGCCTCACCGCTTTGCGGCGCGAAGCGACACCACATTTTCCTGTTCGACGTCGCCATACATCGACGCCAGTGGCGCGTCGTCAACGATTGCCTCGACATAGTCGCCAAAGCCGTTGAACCGCGTCGCCAGCGCCGCGCCATAAGCGCCGGTCTGGCCGAACTCGATATAATCGCCCTCATTGACGTCTGACGGCAGCATGAACGGCCCCTTCAGCGTATCGATTGAATCGCAGGTCGGCCCGTAAAGACGGAACGGTTTCAATTGCCGGCGCGGTCCTTTTTTGGCGCGCAGCAGCCGCGTCGGATAGACGAGACCGTCATGCGCTGCGTCAAAGAGCGCGCCATAGGCGCCGTCATTCAGATAAAGCGCGTCGCCTTTTCTGAGTTCAACGCGCACGATGTGACTGCCCGCTTCCGCGCAGAGCGCGCGGCCGGGCTCACACCATAGATCGGCGTTCTCGAGCACCGGCATCGATTCAAACGCCGCAGCGATTTCATCGATATAGGACTGCAGTGGCGGCGGTGAGAGCAGCGGATAGGAAACCGGAAAGCCGCCGCCGACATCGACGATGTCGATCGTGACCTGCGCCTGCCGGATGAGATCGGAAACGATTTCCATTGCGGCGCGATAGGCCTCGGGGCGCATGCATTGCGAGCCGACATGGAAAGAAACGCCTAGCTCCTCGCAGGCGCCGCGCGCCTGACGCAACAGCATCACCGCTTCCTGGCCGGAGACGCCGAATTTGCCGCCGAGCTTGTGCTGCGCGTAATCGGAGGAAACCGCGACGCGGACGACCAGATGCAAATCCTTGGTGCCATTGGTCTCGGCAATGACCTTGTCGAGCTCGGCGAGGCTGTCGAGCGAAAACACCCTGACGCCATAGTCGAAATACGCCTTGCGGATGGCGAGGCGCGATTTGACCGGATGCATGAAGGCAAGGCGCGCATCGGGGCAGCGCGAGGCGACAAGCTCGATCTCCGGAAGCGAGGCGACGTCGAAGGACTTCACGCCCGCCGCATAGATCGCATCGATGATCACCGGGTGCGCATTCGCCTTCACCGCGTAAAGGACATCGCCCGGAAACTTGCGCACGAAAAAGTCCGCCGCCTTTTTGGCGGCCTCCGGGCGCAGGCAATGAACGGGGAGTTCAGGCCGGTCCGCTAGGACCAGCGCAAGCGCAGACTGGTGTCTGTCCATCTCATGGAACCTCGCTAAGCAGCTTCAACTCAAGACGCCAATCTTGCGGAGAGGTTCCATGGGATTGACGAAACGCGCAGATAAGAACGTTTCACTGGTTTGTAAAGAATTTCCGAATGAAATTTCTGTGGCCGATCAACGGGTTGTTTGGCAGCAGAGTCAGCGCGCGGCTGCTAACTAATTGATTTTACTATAAAATATTCGTTTCAAGTCTTGCTGCGCCTTTCGGAACACCGCAAAATTCTCGCGCTAGGCTGCCCGTCGTTCAAGTTCCGTTGTGTTGAGGAGCGTTGGTATGAGCACAAATTCGCCGCTTGCGTTACAGCTTCAGGGCTATCGACTGGCGACCGCTGAAATCCTTTACCGCCTTCCCGATCATCCGGGCCTGCTTCAGAGCTATGTCTGGCAGGACTACGACATCGCCCCGCGCTATCCGGTGCTGAACCGCTTCCTCGACTTCTGGACCAGACAGATCGAAGGGCCACTGCATTCGGTCCGCGTCGCCGGCAAGGAGATCATCTCCACCGCCGAAATGCGGGTCGGGACCTTGTTCCAGGTGCAGTAGGGCGGCGCCCCTGCCGCCGGAAGGAATAGCGACAATTCCCCTAAAACTTTAGCGGATCCCGAAAGCGGTAATTAAAAGAAATTTGGAATAAATTTACGCCGGGAAGCAGTGGTGGGTTCGATATGTTGGGGCGATTGACAGCGATCTTGCTTGTTGCAGCAACGCTCGGTGTTGGCGGCAACGCCGCCGCGGCGATTTCGACGTTCCCGGCGAGCATTTTCCAAAACGGCGGTACCGGCGCGAACAATCTCGTCGGCAATACGGCGGCGACGGCGTTGCTCAATCGCGGGCAGACGATTGGCCTCTTTTATGGCGCTGGCTCGACGATCAACACGGTCGTCGGATCGCGCCTTTTCTTCAATGTCACGACCGTAACCG
Source organism: Parvularculaceae bacterium (assembly GCA_041753055.1). Classification (GTDB taxonomy): domain Bacteria; phylum Pseudomonadota; class Alphaproteobacteria; order Caulobacterales; family Parvularculaceae; genus Amphiplicatus. The sequence goes on along the minus strand of JBGSVH010000026.1, from coordinate 19,304 downwards.
CCAACACGACCTATATCTGGCTGCGCTTTGGCAATTGGAATGGTGCGACCTTCACCAACGCTTTTGCGACCGGCCAGACGACGCCGGCGGGCGGGGCGACAGGCAACGTCTATGCGCAGGTAACGTCGGCGGGGGTCGTCACCGTTTTCGGCGCGCCATTCGCCACCGCCTGCGCGTCGATTGGCGGCTGTAACGCGGTTGTGTTCGGCAATTCGACCTTTTCCGCGGCGGGAAGTTCATTCCGCCTGTCGTCGCTGGTCGCATCGACGCCGGAACCGTCGGCCTGGGCGCTGATGATGCTTGGGTTTGGCGGCATTGCGTTGCGGCTGAAAGCGGTGCGGCGGCGCAAACCTCATTTCGGCCTTAGCGCGCTCAGCCGCGCCTGATTTTTTCGACAAGGTCCGCGGCAAAACTCGTCAGCGTATCGTCGCGTGCGCCCATGACGACGATCCGGTCGCCGCTTCTCGCCAGCTGAACCAGCCGCTCGCCGCACGCCTCGCGCGTCGTCAACGCTTCGGCGTTTCGTCCACGCAAGGTGACGCCGATGGCGATATCGCGGCTGCCGACGCTTTTGTCCGTGGTGCCGCCGAAATAGACGGGATCTGGCATCAACAGAATATCCTCGGCGCCGAGATACGTGGTGAAACACTCGATGAATTCAGCCTTCATTTTGTTCAGCGGGCCGAACCCGTGCGGCTGGAACATGACAAGCAGGCGACCTTCAAAGTCGTGCAGTGTCTTCAGCGTTGCGGCGATTTTGTCGGGGTTGTGGCCGAAATCGTCGATGACGGTGACGCCGTTTGCTTCGCCGACATATTCAAAGCGCCGCTTGACGCCTTCGAACGATGACAGCGCGCGCGCCGCCTCGACAAAGGGAACGCCGGCGGCGGTCGCTGCGCCGATTGCCGCGAGCGCATTCGATACATTGTGCCGGCCCGGCGTTTTCAGATCGACATGGATCTGTTCGCCGCCGCGCCGGTCGACCGCCATGAAAGAAACGCCGAAGGGCTGCGGCTCGATATTGATCGCGCCGAAATCACCGCTCTCCTTCGCAATCGAATAAGTGACGGCGTTCTTCGCCCGCGGCGCAAGCCGCATCGTCTCGTTATTGTCGAGATTTAGAATTGCGGTCTCCGCCTTTTCGATGAAATCGCCGAACAGGGCGCGCAGCTCGTCCATCGATTTGTGGTCGAGCGACACATTGTTGAGGACGGCGATCTTCGGTTGGTAAAGCGCGATGGTGCCGTCGCTTTCATCGAGCTCACTGACAAATGCAGGCCCGTCGCCGACCAGCGCGCTGGCGAAGAGTGCGTCCGCCGACACGAAGTTCTTCATGACGGCGCCGTTCATCACGGTCGGGCGCTGGTTTGCGGCGTGAAGGATCCAGGCGATCATCGCCGTCGTCGTCGATTTGCCGGATGTGCCGGCGACGCCGATCGGCGTTTGCGCGGCATTAAATAGCTCGGCGAGGAGTTCAGCCCGCCCAAGCCGCCGGGCCCCGATGCGCCGCGCCGCGACGACATCGGGGACGGTTTCTTCGACGGCGGCGGAGGCGACGAGAATCTGGTCCCGGCTGGCAAGGCCAGAGCCGTCCTGCGGGTGAATGGCGATCCCTTGACCCTTCAGGAAGTCGAATTTTGGCGCGGTGCGACCCTGATCGAGCGCGCGGTCCGATCCGGCGACGCCATGCCCTTTTGCGCGCAAGATGAGGGCGAGGGGGAGCATCCCCGACCCGCCGACGCCGCAGAGGAAATATTGACGCTTTTCAGTCATCCTCGAATGATCCTAAACCCTTTTTCCGAACAACCTCTTATTTTCGAGACGCGTCAACATCATGGCCAAGTCCGCCCAATCCGTCGCGATTGTCGCCCCGGCGAACCGGCTGGCGCCGGAAGCGGCGGCGAAGGTCAAAGAGATCGCCGAAGCAGACTATGGCGGCCGCCTCAAATTATTCTTCCATCCCCAGTGTTTTCTCCAGTCCGGCCACTTCGCCGGCAGCGACATCGAACGATCGGGCGCCTTCCTCGAGGTTGCCAATGATCCTGCTTTCGACGCCGTCTGGTTTGCGCGCGGCGGTTACGGCTCCTGCCGTATTCACGATGTCGTCTTTGGCAAGTTCAACCGCGCGGCGCATCTCAAGACCTATCTCGGCTATAGCGACATCGGCTTCCTGCTGGCGCGGCTTACCCGCGAGGGTGTGGGAACATCCGTTCACGGACCAATGCCGACGGACATCAATCGCGAAGGCGGGGGCGACGCGATCCGGCGCGCGCTGTCATGGCTGGTCGACCGCGACGGATCGGCGCTCGAGCCGCATGTGCGCCCGGGCCAGCCGGCTTTCGCCTTCAACCTGACAGTGCTGTGCAGCCTTCTTGGAACCGCCGCCGAGCCCGATTTTTCCGGCGCGGTGCTGATGCTCGAAGAAATTGACGAACCCCATTACCGGATTGACCGGGCGATGTTCCAGATCGCGTCGAACGCCAATGTCCGCCAGTCAGCCGGCATCCGGCTTGGACGCATGAGCAAAATCCCGCCAAACGATCCGCCTTTCGAGAAGACCGCCAATGAAATTGTCGCCGATTGGTGCAACAGGGGCGGCATCCCTTTTCTTGGCGAGGCGGATATCGGCCACGACTCGGAAAACAAGATTGTGCCGTTCCAGATCCACCGCTCAAGCCGCGCCTGAATTTGGGAACCGTCCCGGTGCGACAGCGAAACGTCAGACTGCCCGCCTGCGCGCTGATTTACCATAACGCCATTGACCGCGCTCGGCGCAAATGGTCAATCTTCGCCGCTTTTCCCGCGTGGAGACTTGCTTGATCTTCGGCCTTGACGCTTTTGCGCCTTATGTCGCCGCGCTGATTATCGTCGCCCTTTTCATTGCTTTTGCAAAGGAGTGGCGCCCGCCGGAAGTCTGCGCGTTGGCGGCGGTCGGCGTATTCCTCGCGCTTGGGATTATTTCGAGCGACGATTTCGTCGAAGTGATCGCCAATCCGGCGCCGGTGACAATTGGCGCCATGTTCATCATATCGGCGGCGCTTTTCAGGACCGGCGTTCTCGACGAACTGGCGCGCATGCTGATCAAGCGCGTCGGGACGAGACCCAATCTCGCAATCTTCGGGTTTCTCGTCATCGTTGCGGCGCTATCCGCCTTCATGAACAACACGCCGCTCGTCATGCTGATGATTCCGGTGGCGCTGGCGTTGTCGGAACAGGTGAAGGAAGCGCCCTCGCGGCACATGATCCCGCTTTCCTATGCGGCAATCCTTGGTGGCACGATTTCGCTGGTCGGTACGTCGACCAATATTCTCGTCGACGGCGTTGCGCGCGATCACGGCATTGCGCCTTTCCACATTTTCGAGATCGCGCCGCTTGGCATGCTCAATGCTCTGATCGGCGTCGCCTTCATTTTTCTTTTCCGCCGTTTTCTGCCGGAGCGAACGGCGATGGCTTCGTTGTTGTCAAACAATGAGTCGCAGCGTTACATGGTTGAAATCGCGATTGAACACGGCGGCCCCTTTATCGGCGAGCGCGTCGTTGAAATCAAAGCCTTCAACCAGGCTGACAGCCGGCTCGTCGACGTCATCAGAGGTGACGCATCGCTGCGCCGGGAAATGCAGGACGTGGTGCTCGCAGAAGGCGACATCGTCGTGCTGCGTTCACCGGTCAAGGAGATACTGGCGTTCAAGCAGGCGCCGGACATGCAAACGCCGGATGGCGGCCTGCAGCCGCTGAGCGCGCGCACCTCGATCCTGGTTGAAATTCTACTCGCGCCGGGCGCACGGTTTATCGGCAAGACGCTGAGGCATTTGCGGCTGCGCCGCCGCTACGGCGTTTATCCGGTGGCGTTGCATCGTCGCGCCGCGAATGTCGCCGAGCGCTTTGAATACACACCGCTTGAAGTCGGCGACACCTTGTTGATTGAAGGCGCGCCGGAAGACCTGAAGCGCCTTTGCGACGACAATGATCTCGTCAATGTCGCGATGCCGCGCGAACGGGCGGTCAAGCGCAGCCATGCGCCGATTGCGCTGGCGACGATGGCGGGCGTTGTTGTGCTCGCGACCCTTGGCGTCATGCCGATCGCCGGACTTGCAGCGATCGGCGCCGGCGTCGTGCTGGTCACGCGCTGCGTTGAAGCCGACGAGGCGTTCGATGCTGTCGACTGGCGTATCCTGTCGCTCATTCTTGCGATGCTCGGCATTGGCAAGGCGCTGGAGAACACCGGCCTTGTCGAAGCGATCGTCGGCGCCGTTGCGCCGTTTCTCTCGACGGCGCCGCCGATTATCGCCCTGGCGCTGGTTTATCTCTTGTCAATGACGCTGACCGAGACCGTCACCAACAATGCTGTTGCGATCATCGTGACGCCAGTGGCGATCAGTCTCGCGACAACACTCGGCGTTAATCCGCGCCCCTTTGTCGTCGCCGTCATGTTCGCCGCAAGCGCAAGTTTCATGACGCCGATCGGTTATCAGACGAACACGCTCGTCTATTCGGTTGGCGGCTACAAATTTACCGACTACCTCAGGCTCGGAACGCCTTTGAACACGATCTGCGCCATTATTGCGGTGATCATGATACCGGTTTTCTGGCCATTCTGATTGTCTTTTGCCGCGGGACTGGTTTAGGTTTCCGCGGCCAAGGGCAAGCGCCGAATTTGAAGAATCAAGCGGCATGTCTGTAAAGGAGAGTACCATGACGGCAAAATTGTTGATGACAGCGGCGCTGACCGCGGCGCTGCTTGCCGCTCCGGCCTGCGCGAAGAAGGAAGCCGATGAATCGCCGGCGCCGGCGGTAGAGCCGGCTGCGGCCGCCGAGGCCGCCAAACCCGATCCGGAAAAACTCGCAGCGGACAATGAAGTGAAATCAGAAAAATTCCTCGCCGAGAACGCCGTGCGCGACGGCGTCAAATCGACTCCGACCGGCCTTCAATATATGGTGCTCTCCAAGGGGCCGGACGGCGGCTATTCTCCGAAGGCGGAAGATATCGTCGATGTTCAATATGTCGGCACGCTGACGGATGGCGTTGAATTCGACTCGTCGATCAAGCGCGGCGCGGCGGCGCGGTTCCCGCTGAATCAGGTCATCCCCGGCTGGACCGAAGGCGTGCAGCTGATGAAAGAAGGCGACAAGTTCCGCTTTTTTGTGCCGCCAGAACTTGCGTATGGCGCAGAAGGAACCCCCGGCGGACCGATCGGGCCGAACGAGGCGCTGATCTTTGATGTCGAACTGATCAAGGTGTCGAACCCGGAACGCAATCTATCGGTTGCGGCGAAATTTCTCGCCGACAACGCCAGGAAATCCGGCGTCAGGACCACCGCGTCCGGCCTCCAATACGAGGTGCTCACTGAAGGCGCAGCCGGCGGCAAATCGCCGACCGACGCCAACAAAGTATCCGTCCATTATGAAGGGAGGATGATCGACGGCACGGTGTTTGATTCGTCGTATGACCGCGGCGATCCGATCGAGTTTCCGCTGGCGCGCGTCATCCCCGGCTGGACCGAGGGCGTGCAGCTGATGAGCGAGGGCGACAAGTTCCGCTTTTTTATTCCGCCAAGCCTTGCGTATGGCGAAGGCGGAACGCCGGGCGGACCGATCGGGCCGAACGAGGCGTTGGTCTTTGATGTTGAACTGCTGAAAGTGGTCGACTGATCAACCGGGGAAAAGGCGCCAGACGGCGCCTTTTTCATGCCGCGGGCCTGGCCGGTATTTCGCGCGCATGGGCGGCGGCGGCGATAAACGCCCTGACGCCGCGCCGCAAATTGGAAAGATTATAGCCGCCCTCCTGAACGATAAGGGTCGGAAAATGCGTCTTGCCGATTGCAGCGCCGATCGCGCGCATGCCGTCGACGGTGATGAACATGTCGCCGGTCGGATCGCCCTTCATGATATCCGCGCCGAGGCAGACGACCATGAAATCCGGTTTGAAGCCGCGAATGCGATGGAGGGCGCTGCGCAACACTGTGACATAGCCGGCGTCATCGACGCCGGGATGGAGCGGATAATTGCGATTGAAGCCCTCGCCGGGGCCGCGGCCGCGTTCATCGTCGAAACCTGAATAAAACGGATAGCTTGTCTCCGGACTGCCGTGGATCGAAACCGTCAAGACATCGTTGCGTTCGTAGAAGATGTCCTGTGCGCCATTGCCATGGTGATGATCGATATCGAGAAGCGCCACCTTGCCGCGTTTCGACAGGTAATGGGCCGCGATCGCGGCGTTGTTGAAATAGCAAAACCCGCCAAAGACGCGCCGTTCCGCATGGTGGCCTGGCGGACGAACGACGGCATAGGTGAATTCGGACTTTTTATCCGCGAGCAATTTTGCGCCGGTCATTGCCGCGTCCACCGATCGCCGCGCCGCCCGGAAGACGACATTGGTGATCGGTGTTGACGTATCGATGCAGAAATAGCCGGCGCGCATGTCCCAATTGCGCGGCAAACGGTTTGCGTGTCGCACCGGGAATATCTCCGGATAGATGATGCGCTTTGCGGCGACCCTGGTTTCGGATTCTTTCAGGAAAGCGACCATGCGCCGGTCGTGCACCGCCTCGATATGGTCGATGCCCCATTCAGCCGCCTTGTGTTCGCGGATCGGCAAGCCGTCCAGCGCCTGCCGGATGGCGCTGACCCGCGCCGGGCGCTCGTAGTAACCGCGAAACGGCGAATGCTCGATCGATGGCGCTTCATCGGCGGTCACCACGAGATCGATGGCCTTTTCTATTTTCGGCAAGGGCGTGCGCGAGGCGGCGCCATAACGCGGCGGGCGGACAACAACCGGATCATCCTTGACGCTGTCGAGGATCGACTTAACGGGCTCTTCATTCGGACCAAGGCCGGTCTTGGCGGTAAGGATGCGCTCCATCACCGCTTTCAGCTTGCGCCGCGACAACGGCGCCGGGTTTCCCATCGCGTCATGCATGAGGAAGCCGGGGTCGCCGAGATTATAGGACGTCACTGTTTTTTCGAAGGCGGTGCCGAGGATCGGCCGCGCGCCAAGCCGTTCGTAAAAGGCGAGGCGTTTCTTGTTGATGGGAATGAGCGCGGGGTTGACGTGGGGCCCGGGCTCATCCGGAAGTGACTCGAAGAAGAACCGCCGCGCGCCGCGCTTCTTGATGTCCTCGCGCGCCGTTTCGTAAATCGCCCCGCCGATGCCGCGTGAAGCGCGCCCGGGATCCGACGCGATATAGTCAAGATAGCCGGCCTTCAGATCGGCGAAATAATAGGACAGCGTGAAGCCGAGCACTTTGTCGTTTTTGAGCGCCGCCAGAATGATTGCGTCAGCGCCGGGCGGGTTGTCGCCATGGGCGAACGCCGAAATCTTTTCGGCATAGGCCGGGTAGAATTCGAACGCCTTGTGGTAGACGCCGAGAACGCCTTTGAGATGCGCCTCGAATTCAGAATCGGCGCCGGCGATGACCCGGGCAAATTTCAGCATGGCGGTTCTTCCCAGAGGCGACGCGGAAACTGCACTCTTTCGCCGCGCCAGTCGAGGCGCTATAGAACGGCGCACTCTGGGAGAGACAAGGTGCCGATGTCGAACGCGTCCATCACCACCGCCCGTCATGACCTCTTCCCGACGACGCTGATGACGTTTCAGCATGACGCCGCCGCGTTGAACGCAGGGCTCGCCGCGCATTTCATGGCGCATCCGCGTTATTGGCAAAGGGATCAGGCGGAAAATTCAGACAGCCTCAATCTGATGGATCTTGCCGGCGAGGCGCCCGGGTTCGCCGATCTGCAAGCGATGTTCGAAGATGCGCTTGGCGAGTATTGCCACGCTGTCGGCTGGCGCGGCGATTTCGATCTCGCTATGCAGATGTTTCCCAATGTCGCGCCGGCGCGCCACTACGTGCCGTCGCATAACCACGTCGCCCATATCGCCGCAGTCTACTATATCCAGACGCCTGGTTTTGACGGGCGCCCTCTCGTCGACGCGGATTCGGAAATGTCCGACTATTGGCGGCCGGAAGAAGGCGTCCTCATTCTGCACGACCCGCGCTTTAACGCCTCGATGATGGGCGGCTGGCAGCATTTCGCCAGAGTGTATCCAAAGCCCGGCCTGCTGGTGATGTTCCCGGCGTTCCTATGGCACGAAGTGACGCCGCATTTCGGCGACGCGCCACGCCTCTCGATCGCCGCGAATTTCACGCTGACGCCAAAGGGCGGCAGCGGCCGCGAAAAAAAGCTCGATTTCAGCGTTTAGTTCTGTTTCGCCAGCACGCTCGATCCGCGGCTGAAAACGAAATAGACGACGAGCCCGATCGCCATCCAGATGAAGAAGCGCATCTGGGTGACGCCCGGAAGGCTGTAAAAGAGGTAGAGGCATCCGGCGATGGCGGCAGGCCCGACGACAAAGGCGAGCGGCGTCTTGAACGGGCGCGCGCGATTTGGCTCGCGTATGCGCAAGATCATCATCGCAATCGCGGTTGCGATAAAGGCGGCCAGCGTGCCGGCATTGGCGAGTTCGGCGATTGTCGCCAACGGCAGGACGCCGGCGATTAACGCGCAGACAACGCCAGTGATGATTGTCATGGCGACCGGCGCGCCCGTCTTAGAATGGACCGTGCCGAAACGGCGCGGCAGCAGCCCGTCGCGCGCCATCACGAAAAAGATCCGGCTCTGGCCGTACATGAAGGCGAGAATGACGGTCGGCAAAGCGACCACCGCCGCCGCCGCAATCAGCGCCGCAGCGCGCGGGTGTTCAAGCGATCTTAGAATTTGCGCCAGCGGTTCGGTGCTCTTGGCGAAGTCGGTATAGGACATGGCGCCGACCGCTGCGGCGGCGACGGTCATGTATATCACCGTGCAGACGAGCATCGATCCGATAATCCCGATTGAAAGATTGCGCCCCGGATCCTTGGTTTCCTCGGCCGCCGTTGACACCGCATCGAACCCGTAAAAGGCAAAGAAGATGATCGCCGCCGCCGACATGACGCCGCGATCGGCGCCGGCGGCATCGACATGCGCTGGAAACCCGTAAGGGGAAAACGGCTCGAAATTCGCCGCGTCAAACGCCGGCAAGGTCAGCGCCACAAAGACGGCGAGCGCGGCGATCTTGACCATGACAAGAACGCCGTTCGCGTTGGCGCTTTCCTTCGTGCCGATCAGCAGGAGGCCGGTGACTGCGGCGACGATCAGGATTGCCGGTACGTTGATCAGTCCGCCGCTCGCCGGTCCGCCGGCTATGATCGCCGGCAGATCGACCCCAACGCCATGCAGAAAGCCGACCGCATATCCGGACCAGCCGACCGCGACCGCCGAACACACAACCGAATATTCAAGGATCAGCGCCCAGCCGATGATCCACGCGACAAGCTCGCCCATCGCTGCGTAGGAATAGGTATAGGCGCTGCCGGACGCCGGCATCATCGTTGCGAGTTCGGCGTAGGCGAGCGCGGCGAAAGCGCAGACCCCGCCGGCGATTGCGAAGGAAAGAATGACGGCCGGCCCGGCGCGTTCGGCGCCGACGCCCACCAGAGTGTAAATCCCGGTGCCGACAATTGCTCCGACGCCAAGCAGAACTAGGTGCCAGGCGGACAAAGTCGGCCGCAGGCGATTGGGCGCGGTGTGATCAATGAGGTCGTCAATCGACTTGCGTCGGAAAAGATCTTTCATGGCGCCCTTCCGTGGAAAACCGGCGGACTGTCGGCTGGTTTCGGGGCCCGATGCAAGGCGGCGTCCCGGTTTTGACCGGCGGCGCAGTCATGCTACCGCTGTCGCAAGGACAAGATGAGGAATGGGCGAGATGGCGGGAACGCTCCAGACGGCGGAACGGGACGCGCTTTTGGCGGTGGCGCCGGGCTGGACGCTCGCCGGCGACGGATTATCGATCAGCCGCGCGTTCAAATTCGCAGACTTCAATGCGGCGTTCGGCTTCATGACGCGGGTGGCGCTGGCGGCCGAAAAAGCCGATCATCATCCCGAATGGTCGAACGTCTACAACCGGGTGGAGATTACGCTGACAACCCACGATTCCGGCGGGCTGACGGTTAGGGATTTCGACCTCGCTGCGGCCATTGACAAGGCCGCGTTCGGGGCGGCGTCCGGGGCCGCGTCACAATAAAGCCGCGCCAGCGCCTTTGTAGCGCCCGGCAAAGCCCGCTAGGGTCGCTGCGACCAATACGGGGAAGAGAAAAGAAATGGCGACGATTGCACTAGTTGATGACGATGCGAACATCCTGACCTCGGTCTCGATGGCGCTCGAATCCGAAGGCCACACGGTCAAGACCTATGAAGAAGGCGCAACGGCGCTGCAGGAGATCGTCGCGTCGCCGCCGGATCTCGTCATTTCCGACATCAAGATGCCGACCATGGATGGCATGGAATTGTTGCGCCGTATCCGCCAGACGTCCGATTTGCCGTTGATCTTTCTGACGTCGAAGGATGAAGAGATCGACGAAGTGCTCGGTCTGACCATGGGCGCCGATGACTATGTGAAAAAGCCGTTCTCGCAGCGCCTGTTGCTAGAGCGCGTCAAGGCGGTGCTGCGCCGCCGCAATGCAGCGCCGACGCCGACCAAGGAAGAAGAAAAACAGATCATCCGCCGCTCGAGCCTGACGCTGGATCCGATGCGTCACGCCTGCCTGTGGAAGGGCGATCCGGTGACTTTGACGGTGACCGAATTCCTGATCCTTGAAGCGCTTGCCCAGCGTCCCGGCTTTGTCAAAAGCCGCGACTCGCTGATGGATGCGGCCTATGACGATCAGGTCTATGTCGACGACCGCACCATCGACAGCCACATCAAACGCATCCGGAAGAAATTCCGCGTGGTCGACGGGGAATTCGACGCCATCGAAACGCTTTACGGCGTCGGCTACAAATACAAGGAGAGCTGACCGCGAGCATGCCTGAGGCGGCGGCACAACGTCCGCGCAAACCCTCGAGACTACGAGGCGCCGGCGTCGCCGTATCGCGGCTGACGCTGACGATCGTGCTCGCCAATTTTATTGGCCTTGTCATTCTTCTCGTCGGCTCGCTTGGCGTCACCCAATATCGCGACGGCCTGGTCCAGGCCAAACTCGAAGGCGTCAGGGCGCAAGCGCAGCTATTCGCCGATGTGCTGGCGCAAGCGGCGGTCAGCGAATCGGGCTGCGCGCAACAGATCAGCGAAGGCGACGGTGCGGCCATTTGCAGCCATACGCTGTCGGAGAGCGACGTCAACGAGGTCTTCAACCGTGTCTGGGACAGTTTTGAAGGGCGCGTCAGAATATTCAATGCGCCGCAAACCGACGATGCGCCAATCGTAACGGACGCCAGCGCGCTCCTTATCGACGATGTCATGCTGCGGGAGGATGAGATTGTAGTGCAGTCGCTGGCGCCGGTTGAGGACAACCGCGCTGACAATTTGATCTGGCGCGTCGGCAATAGCGTGGAAGTTTTCCTGAAACGGTTCATGACCGGCGGCTTTCGCCGCGAGGCGGCGCACCGGACGATAGAAGCTGAACTTAACGAAGCGCTCGCCTCGTCGCCGTTTGCAGAAGATCGCGGTGCGACGTCCGTGCGCTTCAACGAAGACGGCGAACTCGTCGCCTCGGTTTCGGTGCCGATCCGCCGCGTGCAGGCGATCTACGGGCTCGTCACCGCTGAGATCGGCGGCATCGAAGACCTCGTCTCGGATGCGCGGCTGGCGATCCTGCCGTTTTTCGGACTTGCCTGCGCGGCGGCGATCCTGTCGTCACTGCTGCTGACGACGGCGATCGCGCAGCCGATCCGCCAGCTCGCCGTCGCCGCTGACCGGGTGCGTGAAGGGATCGCCGCCGCCGGGCGCGCCCGCATTCCCGACTTTTCGCACCGCAAGGATGAAATCGGCGAATTGTCGGCGTCGCTGCGCGCGATGACGCAGGCGATCTATGCGCGGATCGAGGCGATCGAGAGTTTCGCCGCCGATGTGTCGCATGAACTGAAAAACCCGTTGACCTCGATCCGCAGCGCCACCGAGACGCTCGAGATCGCAACCAAGCCCGAGGCGCGCGACAAGCTGATGGGCGTCATCAAAAAAGACGTCGCTCGCATGGATCGTCTCATCACGGATATTTCGAACGCCTCGCGCCTTGACGCCGAGCTTGCGCGCGAGGCTCGTGAAGCGGTCGATATCAGGAAACTGATCGCCGACATCACCGATCTTTACCGCATGACCGGAAAAGAAAGAGAAGCGCGCGTTTCCTTCGATCTGTCCGGTTCTCCGATTTATCTCTTTGGCAACGCCACCGCATTGGGGCAGGTCTTCCGCAATCTCATTGACAACGCGCGATCGTTTTCGCCGGCGGATGGCGAGGTGCGGCTTTACATTGGAGCGCCGACCGATCGCCATCGCAGCGTACAGGTGATCGTCGACGATGACGGCCCCGGCATTCCAGCTGATGCGATCGAAAAGATATTTTCGCGGTTCTATACAAAACGGCCGCAAGGCTCGGTCTTCGGCAACAATTCAGGGCTTGGCCTTGCTATATCGCGGCAGATCGTTGCGAGCCATGGCGGCGTTGTCTGGGCGGAAAACCGCACCGATGCGACTGGCGCTGTTGTTGGCGCCCGCTTCGTCGTCGAATTGCCGACCGCATGAACGCGGATACTCTTCTTCACGCCGTCGCCGTCGCGGTCGCCGTCGATCAGGACGGTCCGCTGGCTGGCGTGCTGGTCTTTGGTCCATCCGGCGCCGGAAAATCTTCGCTGGCGCTCTGCCTGATCGAAACGTGCCCGTTTCGCCGCACGGCGCTGGTCGCCGACGACATGGTGCGCATCGATGCGCGCGACGGGCGGCAGTATGTGCGTCCGCCGGAACGCCTGGCGGGCCTCATCGAAATCAGGGGGTTTGGTCCGACGCCGATCCGTCACGTCCCCATGGCGACGCTGGCGCTTGTGGTCGATCTCAGCGACAAAGCGAGCCGACTGCCGGTGGCGACCGCGTTTGAGCCTACCCCGGGCGGTTCGGCGCTGCCGCGCTTTCCGTTTTTGTGGCAGGGCGCCGAGGCGAGCGCTCCGCACCGGCTGCGCCGCATGCTTGTGTCGATTTTGGGTGGACAAATGCCGCAACGCACGCAGGATAGCAGGCCCGAAAAACTGGCTGAGGAAGAATGATCGGTCTTGTCATCGTCACACATGGACGCCTTGCAGAACATTTTCTTGCGGCGATGGCGCATGTCGTCGGCCCGCAGGAAAAAGTCGAGACCGTATCGATCGACGCCGACGACGATATGGAAAAACGCCGCGCCGACATTGTCTCCGCCGCGGCGCGCGTTGACGATGGCGCCGGCGTCATCATTCTCACCGACATGTTTGGCGGCACGCCGTCAAATCTTGCAATTTCGGTAATGGAAAAGGCCAACGCCGAGGTGATCGCCGGCGTCAACTTGCCGATGCTGATCAAACTGGCCTCGATCCGCGCCGACAAGCCGCTGAAGGAAGCGGTTGCAGCAGCGCACGACGCTGGCCGGAAATATATCAACGTCGCGTCCTGGGTGCTGACCGGCGAAAGCGGGTGAGCCTTGTCTGAAAGCGCCGCACCGCAGCCGCCGGTTTCGGCGACAGTCAGGATCGTCAACCGGCGCGGCCTTCATGCGCGCGCCTCGGCGCGGTTTTGCGCGGTCGCCGGGGCGTTCGACGCAACAGTGACGGTGACGAAAGACCAGATCACCGTCGGCGGCAGATCGATCATGGGCCTGTTGATGCTCGGCGCCGGGAACGGCTCAACCATCAAGATTTCCGCCGAAGGACCGCAAGCGCAAGAGGCGCTTGATACGCTGCAAAAGCTGATCGCCGACAAATTCGGCGAAGGCGAATAGACGCCGCCTAGATCATCAGACGATTAAACTGGATCACCCGATGATCTAGATTCTTGAGTGGTCGCGCCGGGTCAGCGAAAAACCGGATTCCGCTTTTTCGCCCTGCGCTCTAAGCAGAGTCGCTGTTCACCCGGTCCGAAAATTCGTTAGCTGATGACGCCGCCCTTCGCGTCCTGAATGACGACCTTCTGGCCGTCGCGCAACCGCTCGCCGCCGCGAATGACGACACGGTCCCCCTGTTTGACGGCGCCGATCACTTCGATCAGATCGCCGTCGGCGGCGCCAAGCTCGACGTCGAGCTGTTTTGCGGTGTCGTCCGCTGCGATAACGAAGATGCTGACCCGGTCAGCGCGCAGGATAAGGGCGTCGCGGTCGACGGCGACGACGCGCTTGGGCGCTGACCGCGGCAGGTTGACCTGCACCGCTGACCCGATGTGCCAGTCGGTCTTTGGCAGCACCAGCCGCAATTCAAGCGTGCGGCTGATAGTGTCGCCGACCGGCACGACGGCGCGGACCGTCGCCTTGATCGATTCAACGCCGTTCGACACCGAGATTTCATCGCCGGCGTGAACGGCTGCGAGCATAGTATCGGGCGCTTGCGCGGTTACTTCCAGCGCGTCGATATTGACGAGCCTTGCAACCGCCGCGCCCGGATTGACGAATTCACCGACTTCGATTTCGCGTGCTGCAATGCGGCCTGAAAACGGCGCCTTCACTTCGGTGCGTTCCAGCGCCGTTTCGGCGCGGCGGAGCGCAACGCGCGCCCGCTCGAGATTTTGCTGGGCTTCGTCGCGGTCCGATCGCATCTGGTCGATGCTGGCTTCGGATTCGCCGCCATCCTCGCCGAGCCCTTCATGGCGCGCCACAAGCCGCGCCAGATAGTCGGCGCGCGCGCCAAGACGCTTGATGTCGGCCCGGCTTTCATCGCGCTGAAGGATCGCGTCAGCCGGATCGATGCGGGCGATAATGTCGCCTTCCTTCACTTCCGAGCCGATTTCCGCGACCCAGAGAATTTTTCCAGGCGTCGCCGCCGCGATCAGGCTGTCATTGACGCTGACGACGGAGCCGGGCGCTTCCGAATGCGGCGCGAGATTGGCTGCAACCGCTTCGACGATGCGGACATTGGCGGGCGGCGGCGCAGGCGGGCCCGCGTCCGCGGCGGCGTTCGCTTTCTGGTCGAACATGCCGGCAAAGAAGGCGGCGCTTGCCGCAAGTGCGATCACGAGGCTTGCCGCGGCGATCACCCGCAGCGGCCGTTTGAGTTTCAGCATCGGCATTTTCTTTTTTCCCTTATTCCGCAGGCTGAAGGACGAGGCCGCGCGTTGGTGCGCGGGATTTTTCGCCGCCGAGCTGCAACAGCGCTGGCATCAGCACGAGGGTGAAGAGAGTCGAGACCATCATGCCGCCGAAGATGACGGTTGCGAGGCCGCGATAGATCTGCGCGCCCTGGCCCGGCGCAACAATCAGCGGCAGCATCCCCATCAGGGTTGTCGCTGTGGTCATGAAGATCGGCCGGGTGCGCAGACGTAAGGCTTCGCGCACGGCGTCGACGCGGCTCATGCCCTCCGCCTCCGACTGGCGCGTCTGTTCAACAAGAAGGATGGCGTTGTTAACAACGATCCCAAGCAGGATGATGAAGCCGATCATGCCGAGAAGGTCGAGCGGCGTCTGGTGGACGAGGTTGAGAGCGCGGATTGCGATGATGCCGCCGACCGCCGCCATCGGAATGGCGACGATGACGATCGCCGCATCGCGCAGCGACTTGAACAGCGCCGCCATGATCAGAAAAAGGATCGCAACCGCCAGCAGGAAATTGCCGCCGAGATTGCCGATGGCGCGTTTCAGGCTGTCAGCCTCACCGGCGAATTTCAGCGACGCGCCTTCAGGAAGCGCTGCGTAGATTTCCTTTTCCGTGTCGCCTTTCAGTTTTTCGACAATATCGCCAAGCGCCATGCCTTCGGGCGCGTTGACGCCGAGCGAAATGGTGCGTCTTCCGTCGATGCGGCTGATCTGCTGCGGGCCGACGCCACGCTCAAAACTTGCAAGTTCGCCGAGCGGCACGATCGATCCCGATGGCGTCGCGACCGGCACGGTGGCGAGATATTCAGGCTCGCCCCATTCTTTCGCCTGCAGCAGGATGTCGATGCGGGTATCCTTATGGAAGAATTCGCCAAGCCACAGGCCGTCGCCAAACGCCCGGACGGCGCTGGCAACGCTGGCGCGCGTCATCCCGACTTCCGCGATACGCCGGTCGTCTGGAACGAGCTTGATTTCCGGGTTGACGATCTGCGGATCAGGGTTCGGCCAAACGGAAGCGCCGGGAAGCGCCGCCGTGATGATATCGATCGCGGTTGGCGTCGATTGCAGCAGCGCTTCATAGTCCGCCGCCTGCAGGTCAATGCGGATGTCGCCGCCGCCGCCGAATTCGCCGAAGAGATCGCCCTGGCGCGCAAACACGCGGGTGTCGGGAAATCCGGCGAGAATTTCTTCGTTGACCAGCTTTTCTAGCGCCGACATGTCCGACTGGATTTTCGGGCGGACGCCGATATTGCCGCCCCATTCGCCCGAATATAGATAATAATTGAGGAGCGCCGGCTGTTTTTCGCCCTTCATGTACGGGTCTAGCCGGTTGACGACAACGTCGGCGAATTCCGTCCTGATCATCTCGGCGCTGGCGCCAGACGGAAACGAAATGAAGCCGTCGATCGCCGCCCGCTTGACCGGCGGCAGATAGTTCAGCGACGGGAACAGCATCCAGCCAAGCGTCACCGGAACAATCGTCAGCCCGGCAATCCAGCCGATGCGCCGCGTTGGGGTGCGGGTAATGTGCATGACGGCGTCCGGGATACGATCAAAGATCGACCTTTTGGTTGTTGCGGCGCGCGGCTTTTCGTTCTTCATGAACAGCGCGGCGCCAAGCGGCAATACGGTCGCAGCGACCACAAGGCTGAATGAGACGGCGACCGCGATCGTCAGGGCGAGATCGGCGAAAAGCTGCCCTTCGACATCTTCGAAGAACATGATCGGCAAGAATACGGCGATCGTTGTCACGGTCGAGGCGAACAACGCGCCGAAGACCTGTGTGACGGCGCAATGCGCCGCCTCCTGCGGCTCGCGTCCTTCGTCGCGCATGCGGACGAAATTCTCGAGCACGACAATCGCCGCATCAAGGACCATCCCGGTTGCAAAGGCGAGACCAGCGAGCGAAATCACATTGATCGAGCGCCCGGTCACGTTGAGGAAGACAATCGTCGCGGTCAGACAAACCGGAATGGCGGCGGCGATCAGCAAGGTCGCGGTCGTGCGCCGTAGGAACGCCCAAAGGATCGCCGTGGCGAGGACAACGCCGAGCAGCAGATTGCCGGTCAGCATCGACAGCGCATTCTTGATGAACAGCGAAGGGTCGAAGCTTTTCTGGATCGAATAGCCCATGTCGGCGAGCGGACCGGAATTCAGCTCGTTGAGTTTTACGGTGAGCGCATTAATAGCTGTGAGGGTATTGGCGCCGGGCTCGCGGATGACGCGCATGCCGATCGCCGGATTGCCGTTCTGGAACACAACGCCGCCGCGCCGGTCATTGGCGACGGAAACGTCGGCGACATCGCCAAGCCGGATCGCCGAGCCGTTGCGCCAGGCGAGAATGGTGTCGCCCAGTTGTTCGGCCGTATAGCGGCCTTCAAAGCGCATGGTGTAATTGCGGCGACCGACTTCGACCGCGCCGCCGGTGACATCGGTTGACCGGTTCACCGTCTGTGCGATCTGGTCGATGGTGACGCCAAGCTGGGCGAGACGGAAAGGATCGAAAGAGATCCGGATGATTTCGTCGCCTTCATCGGAATTGACGTCAACACCGGCGACACCGTCGATCGATTCGAGTTCCGGTGCGATCCGCGACTGTGCGAACTCCGCCATGCGGGTTGAGGCGTTGTCGTGGCCGGGCAGGCGCTGCAAAAAGAGGAAGATCAGCGTGTCGCCGGCGGACCCTCCGCCGAAGTCACCGATCGACGGTCGGTCGGCTTCCGCCGGAAGGCCGCGCACACGCTGCAGCCGGCTCGTCACTTCCGTCAGCGTCTTGTCCATGTTGGTCCCGAGCGTGAATTCGAGGCGGACAAAGCCGCCGCCGGTATTTGACCAGGACTGCATCGTCTTGAGGCCGGGAATGCCGCGCAGCTCACGTTCGATCGGCTCGATGATTTCGCTTTCAACTTCGCGCGGGGAGGCGGCGCGCCAGCCAGTCCAGATACCCATGACCGGCCGCTCGATATTCGGCAGCAGCTGGATCGGGAGCTTGGTGATCGAGACGACGCCAAGGAGCGCGATGAGCGCCAGGACGACGCCGACTGCGGCCGGGTTCTTCAAACAAAGCTTGGTCAGGCCCATCGAAATCTCCGCGCGCAATGGATGAAGCGACAAATGTCGCGCGAGCCCATAAACCCCCGTAAAACCGTTAATAACAAGAGGCCGTTGATCGTCTTTCGACCAACGGCCCCGTGCAAGCGATGAGTTGATGGATGTCTTGCGACGAATGGATCGCAGCTATTCTTCCGCGCCCGTGTCATCGAGGGAATCGAGCTGGCGTTCGACTGCGGCGAGTTGCTTGTCAATCTGCCTGCGTGCGGTTTCAATCGCGCGTTTGTGAACGGCGCCGTCGCGTTCCAGTTGACGACGCTGTTCGCGAATTGACGCTCGGGCGGCGGCGATTTCCGCAGCCGACATTTCGATCTCATCGCGATCAGTTTCGGCGTCATCGAGGTCGCTTTCCGCATCATTGAGATCGGAGAGCGCATCGTTGATGCTCTCTTCGACATCTTTATCAAGACTTTCACGCGCCGCTTCGATTGCGTCGCGCTGGGTTTCGAGCGCTTCGCGCCGGCTCATCGCCATATTGCGATGCATTTCCGCGAGGTCGTCCGCGTCCATTGAAAAATTCTCGGCGGTGGCCTTCGCCTGCTGGCTTGCTTCGATCCTGACGCGCGCCATGTCGCGCCGCCATGCGTCCCGATGTTTTGCCGCTTCCTTTTGCGTGCGTTCACGATCCTTGCGCATTTCTTTCAGCGCCTGCTGGAGTTCGGCGCGCTTTTCCGCGGTCATCGGTTCGTTGCTGGAGAACCGATAGGCTTTGCCGTCTTTGCTGTAGGCGAAATTGTAAGTCGTCGACGTGTCGCCATCGAGCGCGCCGAGCAGGAACTTTTCCATGTCGAGCGCCAAATTTTCAGCCATTTGCGAGTCGCCGCCGAAGGCCAATCCCGTGGGTTCGGTGAATTCAAAACCGCGTGGCGCAAACGGCGCGTCTGCGGCGATCACCGGACTGACCGCCTTGAAGTCAGAAAAGTCGTCCGCATTGGTGAATTCCCTGACGCCCGGAACGCTTTTAGTCTCGCCCGCAGGCTTCAACTGGTAGGAAAATTCCATTGTCACGGGCGCTTTCGGCGCTGCAACCGGCGCTGGATCTTCGACCGGCGATGGCGCCGCAAAAGGCGATGCCGCGTCTGCGGGCGTTGCGGCGTCAACCGGTTCGGCGGCGATTGC
>JBGSVH010000025.1:0-5007 GCA_041753055.1 Parvularculaceae bacterium | reverse complement strand
TTCGGGCGTTTCCGCATCGACCAGCGCCACCGAAAATCCCTCATGCGCCAGCGCCAGCGCCGCAAGGCCGCCGGCCAGACCGCCGCCAACAATGACGGCGTCAAACGCAATGTCCTGATCCTTGCTCACGGCGCGCATTCTCTGCGCCCCGGCGGATGGCGGCAAGGCCGGGCGCGGCGCTGCGGCGATCGGCCCTCGGGAGACAAGGCCGGGCGATCGCCGCCGTTGCGCCTAAAAGCTCGTGGAAAGACCGCCGCCCCACCAGAAACCGCCTGCCTGCGTTGTGCCGGCGATTGAATCCCTGACGAGACTGCCGCCGGCAAGATCCGACCCGCCATAACGGGCGCCGGCGTAAACGCTGCTGGCGTCCGAAAATGCGTAGGAGAATCCGGCGCTGGCGACGCCATAAAGATAATCCGCGCCGATCGCATCGTCGAAAACATAGCCGATCATGCCGGCAAGATCGAAGCTGGTCTTTTCGGCGAGTGCGATCGAGTGACTGGCCTGTCCTTGCAGCGTGAACGTGTCATACATGAAGTCGCGATAAAGCGTCACCACCGGCGACAAGGGCGCCGCAAAAGACAGCGCCACATAGGGCTCAAGCGTATTGACGCCGAGCCCGTCGCCGTCCTCCTCGTAGAAATCGCCAAAGCCGCTCATCGCTTTTGGAAAGAGATAATAGGTGACGCCGACATCGACCGAAACAACCTCGTTCAATGCGAACGAATAGCCGGCGACAAGGTCTAATTCCTCGCCATTGGTCGGAACAACGAAATCGTCATCGCCGATCGGCAGATTGAACCACGCGCCGACATGAAAGCCATCCTTGCTGACCGTCACCGCCGGCTGAAGGCTTGTTTCGGCGAATTGCACGCCGCGGAATATGTAGCGCGACTCAAACCCGAGCGTGGCGGAAATCGAAAGATCTTCTGCGCCTGCGGGCGACAGTGAAAGACATCCCGCGACTAACAGCAGGCAAGGCGTAAAACTCCGCATCGTCTTCTCCTCATGGTTCTGGAAAATAATCCGTACCCATTGGAATCTTCAGATTCTCGCGGCGTTTCCTCCAATCGACTCAACGATCATCACGGTAAGGATCAATTGGTGCGGCGCACAACTAAGAACTTTGGCGTTAGTGGAAATCATTCACAAATGTGATCATTAAGCAACAAATAAGCCAATCAATCGGCATAACTTAGCAGAATCAACCAGGGTGGCAAAATATGGCGTGAAAAACTAATGAAAATTGTCCCGCAACGCACCATTTGTTGTTGCGCCGCGGCGGTGACATCCATACGATTTGCGGGCGGCCAAATTGATCCGGCTGCGTCTTATCTAGCAAAAGGAGCGCTCCCATGAAGTACGTCTCCGCCGTTATCAAACCTCAAAAACTCGACGATGTTCGAGCCGCGTTGCAGGCGCTGGGGGTAAGCGGCCTCACAGTCACCGATGTGCGCGGCTATGGCCGCCAGAAAGGCCACACGGAGGTTTATCGCGGCGCCGAATACGCTGTCGACTTTCGTCCCAAAGCCAAAATCGAAATCGCCGTCCCCGCCGATCGCCTTGACGCCGTTGTCGCCGCGATCAGGGAGGCGGCAAATTCCGGCGCCATCGGCGACGGCAAGATTTTCGTTTTCGATCTTGAGAATGTCATTCGCGTTAGAACCGGCGAAACCGGGGCGGGGGCGCTCTAATGATGAGGGGACGAATGGAAATGGTAGACAAGACGGCGCGCCTGAAAACACGCCTTTGCGCATTCGCCGCCGTTGGCGCGACGCTGCTGACGACGGGCGCTGCATTCGCACAAGACGAAGCGCCAATGCTTGATACGGGCGATACGGCGTGGATGCTGACCGCGACCGCCCTTGTCCTGATGATGACCATACCGGGTCTGGCGCTCTTCTACGGCGGCATGGTTCGCAAGAAAAACGTCCTTGCGACCGCCATGCAAAGTTTCGCCATCACTTGTTTGATGACCATTTTGTGGATGGTCGCCGGCTATTCCCTCGCCTTCAAGGACGGCGGGCCGGTGAATGCCTTTGTCGGCGGTTTCTCGGCGTTTTTTCTGAATGGCATGACCACCGACGCGCTGGTCGGAACCATCCCTGAATCGGTTTTCATGACGTTTCAAATGACCTTTGCGATCATCACCCCGGCGCTGATCACCGGCGCCTTCGCCGACCGCATGAAATTCTCGGCGATGCTGTGGTTCATGGCGCTATGGTCGCTCGTTGTTTATGCGCCGGTGACGCATTGGGTGTGGGGCGGCGGCTTTCTCAGTACGATCGGAGTTCTCGATTTCGCCGGCGGCACGGTTGTTCACATCAATGCGGGGATTGCGGGTCTTGTCTGCGCGCTCGTTCTCGGCAAGCGCGAAGGATACACAACCGTCAATATGGCGCCGCATAATCTCATCTATTCGCTGATCGGCGCTTCGCTGCTCTGGGTCGGCTGGTTCGGCTTCAACGCCGGTTCGGCGGTCGCCGCGAACGGCGCCGCCGGCATGGCGATGGCGGTGACGCAGATTGCAACCGCCGCCGCCGCCCTCGCCTGGATGTTTGCAGAATGGATGATGCACGGAAAGCCGAGCGTGCTCGGCATTCTCTCCGGCGCCATCGCCGGGCTCGTCGCCATCACGCCCGCGTCCGGTTATGTCGATCCGATGGGCGCGCTCTTTATTGGGCTCGCGGCGGGGTTTGTCTGCATGGCCTCGGCGGTCATTCTCAAGCCAAAACTTGGCTATGACGATTCGCTTGATGCATTCGGCGTTCACGGCATTGGCGGATTTGTCGGAGCCATTTTGACCGGCGTCTTTGCGCGCACCGCGATCTATGGCGGCGACGGCGGCTTGCTCGACGGCAATGGCGGCCAGGTCTGGACGCAGTTCGCCGGCACCCTCGCGACCATTGTCTGGTCGGGACTGGCGACGTTTGTCCTTCTCAAAATCATCGACAAGACCATCGGCCTCAGAGTGTCGAAGGAAGTCGAAATCGAAGGTCTCGACCTGCGCCTGCACGGCGAGATCATTCACTAGGCTGGCCTTGCGGCCAGTCTGCACGGGCGCCGGTCATTGGGGGATGGCTGGCGCCCCTCGTTTTTGGGGCGGCCTCTCGCCACAGCAGCGAAGCAGCGTAAGGACTGATCCTACGCCCGAGCCGCCGCAGGATTTTCAAAGCGCCATGACGCCGTCCCGATCCATCCAAGGACTTATCGCCGTGATCATCCTCTTCGCGGCGGCGCCTGCTGCTGCGCAGGAAGCAGCACCGGCAAGCGAGACCTCCGTCTTCCTCTTCAATACGCTGTTTCTTCTCGTTTGCGGCGTCATCGTGATGTTCATGTCTGCGGGCTTTTGCATGCTCGAATCGGGGCTGGTGCGCGCCAAGAACGCCGCGGCGATCTGCCTGAAAAATGTCGCCGCTTATTCGGTCGCGGGAATCATGGTGTGGCTTGTCGGTTATCACCTCATCTTTGGCGTCGAGGCGGGCGGATTTCTCGGCGAGTTCGCGCTGTGGTCTCCGCACGATCTCGACCCCGTCGGCAAGGGTGTCGCTTCCTCCGCGGACTTCTTTTTTCAGATGGTGTTCGTTGCAACCGCCGCCTCGATCGTTTCCGGCGCGCTTGCAGAGCGTGTGAAACTCGGCGCTTTTCTCATCTTCACAATGGCGCTGACCGGTCTCATCTATCCAATCGCGGCGTCCTGGGACTGGGGCAAAGGCTATCTCGACGCCGAGTGGAAGTTTTTCGACTTCGCCGGCTCGACCATCGTTCATTCAACCGGCGGATGGGCGGCGCTCGCCGGTGCGCTGATCATCGGCGCGCGCCGCGGCAAGTATACCGACGGGCGCGTTACGCCGATGCCGGGGTCGAACTTGCCGCTGGCGGCGCTTGGTGTTTTCATTCTCTGGCTCGGCTGGTTCGGCTTCAACGCCGGCTCACAACTCGCCTTCGGCGCCATTGGCGATGCCATCGCGGTGGCTACGATTGTCGTCAACACCAACATGGCGGCGGCAGGCGGGGTTCTCGCCGCCATCATCATGACCGCGATGATCTACAAGCGCGTTGATCTCACCATCGTTCTCAACGGCGCCATCGGCGGTCTCGTCTCGATCACCGCCGATCCATTGTCGCCGGCGATCTGGCAGGCGGTGCTGATCGGCGCCTTTGGCGGCGTCATCGTCACCGTCGGCGTGCCGCTGCTCGACCGGTTGAAGATCGACGATGTCGTCGGCGCTATCCCCGCGCATCTTTTCTGCGGGATCTGGGGAACGCTTGTGGTTCCGTGGAGCAACGCCGAGGCGTCAATGCTCGGGCAAATCGTTGGCGTCGTCATGGTTGGCGCGTTTGCATTTGGCATGAGCGCGCTTGTCTGGGTGACGCTGAAATATTCAATCGGCGTGCGCGTCAGCGCCGAACGCGAACAGCTCGGACTCGACAGGGCTGAACTGGGTCTTGAAGCCTATCCGGAATTTGGGCCGGCTTAGCGTTGGGCGCGGCAAAGTGTTAACGGGCATTAACCCTTTTCCAGAAATCACGTGGCATGATCGCCGCGAATTTCACGAAGCAGAGTGACGAGACAAGTCATGAGGACGTCGCGCGTGCGCCGCAAGCCCCGCTACAGGCCAAGCCACAGGCCAAGTCTGAAAGATCGCTTCGACGTCTGGCGCCGGCAAGCGTTGGCGCGGTCTGGCGGCGCGGCCATGATTGCGCTCGGCGTCTGGCTGACGCTTGCGCTTGCGAGTTACTCGATCAGTGACCCAAGCCTTTCCAACGCCACATCGCGCGCGGCGCAGAACTGGATGGGCGGGCTTGGCGCCATTGTCGCCGATCTCCTGCTGCAGGTGATCGGCGGCTCGTGTCTTCTCGCGGCGCCGCCACTGGTCATTTGGGGTGCGGTCGCGCTGATGCGCGGCGCCGAAGATTTGCCGGAAGAGCGAACGCCGCTCGATGTCGCGCTGCGTTTCATTCTCGGCCCGCTTTCCTTCATCGTTGTCGCCGGCGCGCTGTCGG
>JBGSVH010000024.1:0-3555 GCA_041753055.1 Parvularculaceae bacterium | reverse complement strand
CGGCGCTGTCACCTGGGGCGTGCTCGACCGCCTGCTTGAAGACGACCGCGTCGAGATCGAAGCGATCTCCGGCGCCAGCGCCGGCGCCGTCAACGCCGCCGCGCTCGCCTATGGCATTCATCTGGATGGCGCCAAGGGTGGACGCGCCAAGCTTGACGAGCTTTGGAAAACCATCAGCGATGTCGGCGCGTTCTACAGCCCGGTAAAGCGCACCGCCTTTGAAATTGCCTCGAACGATTTCGGCATCGACGATTCGCTTTCCTATTACGCCTTTGACGCGTTCACGAGAATTTTCTCGCCCTATCAATTCAACCCGTTCAACATCAATCCGCTGCGCGATGTGCTGAGAAAATGCATCAAATTCGACGAATTGCGAAATTGCGACGCCGTCAAGCTTTTCCTTTCCGCAACCAATGTCAGGACCGGAAAGGTCCATCTGTTTGAGACCAGGGACGCCAGCGTTGATGCCGTGCTGGCGTCGACTTGCCTTCCGTTCCTGTTCAAGGCCGTTGAAATCGACGATGAGCATTATTGGGACGGCGGTTACATGGGCAATCCAGTCCTTTATCCGTTTTTCTATTGCGCGGAATCGACCGACATCGTCATTGTTCACGTCAACCCGCTTGAGCGCAGCGATGTTCCGGTGACGGCGTCGGAGATCCTCAACCGGATCAATGAAATCAGCTTCAACTCGTCCCTGTTGCGCGAATTGCGCGCGGTCTCTTTCGTGCACAAGCTGCTCGATGAAAACTGGCTGAAAGATGAATATCGCGACAAGGTTCGCGACATTCGCATTCACTCGATCAGAAGCGACCGGGCGCTGACGGATCTTTCCGTCGCCAGCAAGTTCAGCGTCGACTGGGGATTTCTGACAGCGTTGAAAGCGCGCGGTCGCAACATCGCCGGAGAATGGCTTGATGAAAACTTCGCCGATATCGGCGCGCGCTCGTCGGTCGATATCAGGGCAATGTTCGAGGGCAATTAACGAACGCCGTAAAGCGCTGATTGCGCCATGACGATTCTGTCATGACACAGGCTTAACTGGTAAATGCAAACGGCACGTCTATGATGTAACGCACTGCCTGCATCGTCAGGCGCTGGCGCCGAACGGATTTGAAAAATCCTTCAAATATTTGGCGCCGTGTAAAAGGAGTAATCTCATGATCAAATATCTTCTGACATCTTCGGCCGCGATTGCGCTTGTATCAACCGCTGCGCTCGCCGACCCGGCTGCAACGGTGAACGCGTCCGCCGAAGCAATGCCGCAATATCAAGCAGCGCCCGAAGCAAATGGCCCCGCGATGATTTCGCCGATTGACGTCACCACAAAGGACGACGCGCAAAAGCTCGCAGACACGCAATTTCTCGCCGCCGACATGAATGCGGACGGCGTCGTCGACGAATCAGAGTTCGCGGCGCTTGCCGCCAGCACCGCGCTGACCGATCCGCTCGCCGCCGCCAGTGAAGCAGCGCCCGCGGACAAGGCTTTCGCCGCAATTGCCAAGGGCGATAAGCAGATCAGCAAGCAGGAGCTTGCCGCCGCACGCGCAAAAACGTTCGACGAAGCCGACGCCAATCGCGACAAGATGCTTGATGCGCTGGAACAGCAGAAATTTGCAGCGCTCGTCGCGGTCAAGCCGGCGACCGCGGCGCGCAGCCAGTAAAGCCGCCCCGCCGCGACGCCCGCCCCAAGCGTGTAAATATAAGTCGCGGCGTTCGAGCACGCCCCAGGTCGGCCGCACCGTCAGGGGCTTGCTCGACCCCCAGATTGATCATGCCCGAATGCGTGTTGCGTTTGTGCATTCCGTGATCGAGGCCCGTTTCGCGTATTCGAAACGGGCCTAATTTTCTTCAAGCCCGCTATCGCCGTCATCGTCGCTTTCGACGGCGGGGATGGCGTAGCCGCCGGAAAACCAGCGGTGCAGATCGACATCAGCGCAGCGCTTGGAACAGAACGGCTTGTACGCGGCGGCCACCGGCGCTTTGCAGATCGGGCACGGGGTCAAGACCGAATTGTCGTTGACCGGTTTCTTATTCGACAAGGTCATAGGTGCGCGGCTCCCGTGTTGCGTCCGGTTCGATCCTGATGCGGGCGCCGAATTTTCGGTTGAGCCGCTCGGCCCATTGCGGGCGCTTTGCGAGAAGATAGTCAGCGATATCACACGCGACAATGAGGCGCGGCGTCGCCGAAGGGCGCGTCGCAAGCGCGCATTCCAGCACGCCAATCGCGGACTTCGCCGCGTGGTCGAGGGTGAAGCGCCGGCCTTCAACGGGCCATCCGTTTCCCGCCGGCTCGGTCACACCCATCAGCAGAGAAAGGCGCTGGCGGGGAATGGTAAAATCGCAGAGCCCATCAGCCGCCAATTTTCCAAACCTGGCGCCGGCGACCGATTTCAGATTTTCTTTCAACGTCTCGGCAAGTTTGGCGCGCGCCGCAGCGCCCGAGGGCGGCAGCAAATCGACGATCACCCTTCCCGCAATGGCGCGCCTTGAAATTTCCGGAAAAATCCGCGCC
This sequence comes from Parvularculaceae bacterium, assembly GCA_041753055.1. GTDB lineage: Bacteria > Pseudomonadota > Alphaproteobacteria > Caulobacterales > Parvularculaceae > Amphiplicatus. Next base: position 1,040 of record JBGSVH010000024.1, on the reverse strand, counting down.
GCGGCGGCAAGGTTGATCTTGTCGTTGAGCCGCCCGGTTGCGCCGCCAGCAGCACTTGCAGAATCAACATCAATCAACGCGCCCGCTGGCGTCTCGTGAAAATTCAGCGCCGCGCCCCCTTCGAGAGTGACGCAAGGCTCAAGCGCTTCGGCAACCGCCTGATCAACTTGATATTCCAGGAAAGGCGCATCTTTGACCCTAACCGGCGCCGATGTGGTGTTTTCGATCAGACGCTTTGCCGCGGGATCATTGGTAATAATGTCGAGGTCACCGGAAAATGATGCAGGGGCGCAATCGACGAACGCCTGAATTGCCGCGTCCACCGGTTCTCCAAGAGCGCCGATCCTCATCGACGCCGCCTGCGCCTCCAGCATTGCTGCCGCTTCCGCACTCAGATTTTCTTTCCAGCCGAGCGTCAGCACCGCACCCTTTGCATCGATCTGCGGGCGGCGGATCCTGACAATGATGGCGGCGCCTTCAACCGGCGGCTTGGCGTTTTTGGTGAGCGGGAGAAAGCCGTCGCGCGCCGCGCCGATGTCGACAAAGGCGCCGTTCAGCGGTTTTGCCACCGACCGCACACGTCCGGCGAATATGTCTCCCGATTGCGGCGGGCGCGGCAGAGCTTCGTCGCCGCGCGCCGGACCGAACCAGAAACGCAGCGGCTCATCGTCCAAAAGCAAGGCGGCGCGCGTTTGCGCCGCGCCGCAGTCAATGACGAGGCGGCGCGTCACGCCGCCCATCCGGCGCCCTTCAGCAGATTGGCGGTTTCGTAAAGCGGCAGACCTACAATGTTGGAGTACGACCCGATGATCGAAATCACATGCCGCGCAAACAATCCTTGAATGGCGTACCCGCCCGCCTTGCCGCGCCATTCGTCAGAAGCGATGTAACGATCAATGTCCCGTTCTTCGAGGCGCGCGACCTTGACGCGGGTTTCGACAAGGCGCTGCCGGACGAGATCGCCCGGCCCCGCCAACACAACGCCGGTGAAAACCCGGTGCGCCCGGCCCGACATCAACTGAAGGCAGGCGCGCGCCGCC
>JBGSVH010000023.1:0-9509 GCA_041753055.1 Parvularculaceae bacterium | reverse complement strand
CGCGATGCAGCGCGCGCGCGTGCGCCGGCCATTGCTGCTTGGCACCGCGTATACAATGGCGGGCGATTTCTACCGCCCGGCGCTGGCGGCGCGCTACGATGGCGATCCGATCGTCCCGACCGCCGCGGAACAGGCTGTCATCGAACGGATCATTCTCGACGAGCTGTGTTTCGGCGTCGTCAGGGAGCCGTCGCGTCAGGCGTTTCAGGATATCATCGCCGCGCATGGCGATGCGGACGGCGTCATTCTCGGCTGCACCGAGCTTTGTCTCATTCTGTCGGACGAGCACACATCGCTTCCGGTTTTCGACACCACCGCGCTGCATGCGGCGGCGGGAACGGCGTTTGCGTTTGGCGAGGAGCCCTGAAGCATGGGCGCCTACGGCCTCGCGACGCATATCTGGAACAACAATCTGAAATCGATCCTGCTGCTCGCCGGATTTCCGGTGCTGCTGCTGGTTTTGATGTACGGCCTCAATGTCGGCTATGTCGGGCTGACGACGGATATTTTGGGCGTCGGCGAGGGGCTTACCATCGCGCTTCAGAACATGAACCGCAGCTGGCCGTTCGCGTTTCTGGGCGCGGCGGTCTGGTTTGCGATCGCCTTCATGTCGCATCAGGCGCTGATCAATCTGTCGACCGGGGCCAAACCGGTGACGCGGGCCGAAGCGCCCGACCTTTACAACATGCTCGAAAATCTTTGCATCTCGCGCGGCATTCCGATGCCGAAACTGCAGATCATCGACTCGCCGGCGCTCAACGCCTTCGCCAGCGGCATCAGCGAGAAGACTTATTCGATCACCCTGACGCGCGGCATTGTCGGCGCGCTCGACAAGAGCGAACTCGAAGCGGTTATGGCGCATGAGCTGACGCATATCCGCAACCGCGACGTCCGCCTTCTCATCATTGCGGTGATTTTTGTCGGGATTTTTTCGTTCATCGGCGAAATGGTGTTCCGCAATTCATTCCGCACCGGCGTCAGGATCGGCGGCCACACCTCAAGCCGCAAGGGCGACAGCCGCGGCGGCGGCGTTCTCATTCTGATTGCGGTCGCCTTGATTGCGCTCGCCTACATATTGGCGATGGTGATCCGCTTTTCCTTGTCGCAAAAGCGCGAATATCTCGCCGATGCCGGCGCTGTCGATCTTACCAAGAACGCTGACGGGATGATCTCGGCGCTGCAAAAAATCTCCGGCAAATCCCAAATCGATGCGCCGGAAGAAGTGCGCCAGATGATGCTCGACAACAGCGCCAGCTTCGCCGGGCTTTTCGCAACGCACCCCTCGATTGAAAAACGCATTGCGGCGCTGCGCAATTACGCTGGCGGCGTGCGTTAGTTGACGACAACGCCGCGCGGGATTTCCAGCGCCTGATCGTCGAGATTGCAGCGCTGCTCAACAACTCGCGTCGTCTGCAATTCCTCGCCGGTTCTGACATCGACTTGCCGCGAGGCGAAGGAATTCATCACCCCGCAGCTCTTGCGGAAATCGGAATACTGGTTCTCGATCAACTTCGTTGCCGGGTCGGCGTCGGGGTGGAGCGCGCGGACATCGCGCCGCCGCTCGATCATCGAGGTTTGCGGATTGATGTAGAGATAGGTCTCAAAGCCATCGGCCATTGTAACCTTGATGACCCTGAAGGCGACGCCGTCGAGGACCTCGCCATCTTCGAGCGACAATCGGTTACCCCGTTCCGCCAATTGGTGAAGTCCAAACAGATTGGATTCAATGCCGTGGAGAAGGGCCGCCTTTCCCGCTTCGCTTGCATCGCTGATCGGCGCGTCGGCGCCCGGTTGCTGCCAAGCGCCGCTGGCATCGACACCCTCGCTGAAGACCCGCCGTCCGTCCGCATAGACGTCGATCCGCATCCGCCCTTCGGTTGCGCGATAATCGCCCGTCACTTGAAAAGTCGGTTCGACGATTTCGACCTTGGTGCGGACATTCCGGACCGCTTCGATGGCGGCCGCACCGCCGCGCGCCTCTGTGTGCTGCGCGATGATCGCCGCCAGCGGGTCGGACGGTTTTGGCGCGCATGAAATCGCCAACGCAGTGACGAGCGCGGCGGCGGAGCGGACAAAAGGATTCATCTGGCAAAACCTTCCCGGTGATATGCTACAAGTGTAGCGTAATGCCGAGAGCCTGTCCAGTCAGGCACGGATCAATCATACAAAAGGTGCGGGAGCCACGTCGCCATGCCGGGCTCCAGCGCGAGAATGATCAGAGCCAGAATCTGGATCAGGATGAACGGGACGACGCCGCGATAGATGTCGATGGTTCTGACCGATGGCGGGGCGACGCCGCGCAGGTAAAACAATGCAAAGCCGAAAGGCGGCGTCAGGAACGACGTTTGCAAATTGACCGCCATCATCACGCCGAGCCAGACGGGATCGAGGCCCATTTTCAACAGCGCCGGCGCGACCAGCGGCACGACGACGAGCGTGATTTCGATGAAGTCGAGGAAGAAGCCGAGCACGAACATCACCGCCATGACGCCGATCATGGCGCCGAGCGCGCCGCCCGGAAGCGACGCCAGCGCATGATGGATCGTCTCTTCGCCGCCAAGTCCGCGGAAGACGAGGCTGAACATCGCCGCGCCAATGAGAATGGTGAACACCATGGTGGTGATCCGCGCTGTCTGATCGGCAATCGGCCGCAGCGACTTCTCGCGGATGAGCTGCGCGCCGCTGGCGACAATGCCGAGCGGCGCCAGCGTGCAGAGAACGAGCGCCAGGATCATCCCGGCCTGATCGGCAGCTGACGGCGCATCGCGCCCGATCCGCAGATCGGCGAAGGAAGTAAGGACAAGCAGCGCGACAATCGCCGCAGCCGAAACAAACACCGCCTTGCGCCCTGAAAACCATCCGTTCTTGGGCGACAGCCGCGCGCCAGCGATCAGCAAGGCGCCAATGGCGCCGACGCTTGCGGCCTCGGTCGGCGTCGCAATGCCCGCAAGGATCGAGCCCAGCACCGCCACGATCAACAGCAGCGGCGCCGGCAGTACGCGCAAGGCGGCGGCGACGATTTCCTTGCGCGTTCCAAGTTCTTCCGCCGGAATCGCAGGCGCCTTTTTGCCGTCGAAAATCGCGACAAGAACCTGATAGGCGAGATAAAGGCCGACCAGCATCAGTCCCGGAATGAGCGCGCCGGCGAACAGATCGCCGACCGAAATCGCCTTGGGCGCAAAGACGCCCATTTCGAGCTGGGCCTTCTGGTAAGAGTTTGAAATGACGTCTCCGAGGAGAATGAGAACGATCGACGGCGGAATGATCTGGCCGAGCGTTCCCGCCGCTGCAATTGAGCCGCAGGCAAAGGCGGGGTCATAGCCGCGCTTCAGCATGGTTGGCAGGCTGAGCAATCCCATGGTGACAACGGTTGCGCCGACAATCCCGGTCGAGGCGGCGAGAAGCGCGCCGACGATTGTCACCGACAGGCCAAGACCGCCGCGCAGGCTGCCGAACAGTTTCGCCATTTCGTCCAGCAGTTCCTCGGCGATCTTCGCCTTTTCAAGGATGACCCCCATCAGGATAAACATCGGCACCGCGATCAATGTCGTATTGGTGATCGCGCCATAGATCCGCTGAGGCAGCGGGCGGATAAAACCGATGTCGAAAACGCCGAAGGCAAGCCCGATCGCGGCAAAGGCAAGCGCCGTTCCGGCAAGGCTGAACGCGACCGGATAGCCGGAGAGAATGAGCACGCACAGCACGACGATCATCGCGACATCGAGCCACGGCGTTACGCCGCAAAGACAAAACCCGTGGCCATTGAAAAATTCCATCGCCTAAACGGCCCTCGTCTTCAGCGTTTCAACGGCCCTTGCCGCGGTGACAAAGCCCGCAAGCGCCAGCAGGGTCAGATAAATCGGGATTAGCGATTTCAACAGATAAACGCCTCTGATGCCGGATTGCTCCATCGAGCCTTCATGCACTGCCCATGAATTGGCGACGTAGGGACCCGCCGCCCACAGCGCGACGAGACAGAATGGAAACAGCAGGAAATAGGCGCCCAAAAGATCGACCCAGGCCTTTTTGCGCGGGCTCGCCTCGCGGTAGAAAATGTCGACGCGAACATGATCGTCGGTAATCAGCGCGTAGCCGCCGGCCAGCAGGAAGACAGCCCCGTGCAGATAGGTGATGCTCTCCTGCATGGCGATGAAATTGAGGCCGTAGACATAGCGCAAAATGACAACCCCGAACTGCGCCAGCGCCATTGCGAGAATGAGATAGAGCGACACCCGCCCGGTGCGCTTGACGGCCGTTTCAAGCAGCGGGGCGATTTGCTGCGTCAGCGACGCCGCGCTCGCCTGCGCCACCAGCGCCGCGATGACGCCGACGCCGCCAAGCATCGTGAAAATGAGGCCGGACGATAATTCCGGCGGATTCATGTCGACCGCAAGAATGGCGAACAGCGCCGCCGCGCCAAAGGTGAGGCCAACCAGCGCCAGAAAGACGATAAGCCCCTTTTTTCGCCCGGCGCTGAGCGCGGCGAGCGGCAACAACAGCAAGGGAACCATCACCCCTGCCGCGATCCAGTTGAGGATGTTGCCGATCGTCTCGATCATGGTCAGAACGAGAACAATGTACGGCGCGCCTGCATGAACGCTTCGTCGGAAATCTCGCTCCATTTCTCGACGCGCTGCAGTTCCGCCTTGTAACTCTCGAAGACCCGCCGCGTAATGTCGTCACTGGCGGCTGCTTCCTCCAGAACGATCTTCGATTCACGCGCGAGCGCCGCCATGACATCTTCCGGCATCTTGCGGACGATGATGCCGTGGTCGTTGATCAGCTGTTCGAGGGCAACGCCATTGTAATGCGTGAATTCAGCGAGGCTGATGTAATAGGCGCGGTGGCAGGCGCCTTTGACAATCGCCTGTTCCTGCGGCGTAAAAGAATTCCAGATATCGAGATTGACGCCGACGGAGCCTTGCGCGCCCGGCTCATGAAATCCAGGCGCGTAATAATATTTCGCCTCCCGGTAAAATCCGAAGGCGAGATCGTTCCAGGGGCCGACCCATTCAGCGGCGTCGATCGCGCCGGACTGCAGCGCCGAATAAATCTCGCCGCCGGGGATCGCCACCGCTGACGCGCCGATCCGCCGCATCACTTCGCCGCCGACGCCCGGCATGCGGATTTTCAGGCCTTTCAAATCTTCGAGTGAATTAATCGGCCGCTTGAACCATCCTGCGAGCTGGTGACCGGTGTTGGCGGCGACGAACGGCTTGATATTGAATTTCGCCGACAGCTCGTCCCAGAGTTGCTGACCGCCGCCGAATTCCGTCCAGCCCATGATTTCATTCGCGGTCATGCCATAGGGAACAGCGGTGAAGAACGGATAGGCTTTGGATTTTCCGGCCCAGTAATATTCAGCACCATGATACAAGTCGGCAGAGCCGTTGGAGACGGCGTCAAAACTGTCAAACGCGCCGACAAGTTCACCGGCGGCGTAAACGTGAACCTTGATCGCGCCGCCCGACATTTCGGTGATGAAATCCGCAACGTTTTGCGCCGATGTGCCAAGGCCCGGAAAGTCCTTCGGCCAGGTCGTTACCATTCGGAGTTCGCGCTCGCGGATTGCGCCGGCAGCGCCCGGGAGCCCGACAGGGGCGCTGCAGTCGCATCCCGATGCGAGCCCGACGGTTCCGGCGACAAGAAGATTGCGGCGACTGATCAAGGCGCTTCCCCGTTTGAATGAACGGGGGAGAATGACCTGAGCCGTCTATGATTGGAAGGGCGTCAGCGCGCTTGCGGCATCCGCGTCCAGCCGCCGGCGGTGAGGCGTTCGAGCGGCTGGTAGGAGGCCTTGTAGGCCATCTTGCCCGAGCCATCGACCCAATAGCCGAGATAGACAAAGCCAAGGCCAAGCTCGTTCGCGAGCGCAACATGATCGAGGATCATATAGGCGCCGAGGCTGCGCGCTTCTTCTTCCGGTTCGAAAAATGAATAGACCATCGAGAGGCCGTCATTGAGACGGTCGGTCAGTGCGGCGGCGTAAAGCGTTTGCGCGCCGTCCTCGCCCTGCTTCCAGTATTCGACGAGCATCGTGTCGACGGCGGTCTCCTCGACCATTGACGCGTAATCGAGCACGGTCATTTCCGCCATGCCGCCATCGTGATGGCGGGCATCGAGATAGGCGCGCAAAACCGAGAACTGTTCTGATGTGGCGCGCGGCGCGCGGATGCGGCGGACAAGATCGCTGTTGCGATTGATGATACGGCGGCGCGAACGCGACAACTCGAATTCGCCGGCGACGACGCGAACCGGCGTACAGGCTCTGCAGCCGTCGCAGGCGGGCATGTAGATGATGTTCTGCGACCGACGGAAGCCGCGCTTAGACAGCACCGAATTCAGCGCCGGCGCAGAGGGCCCGCCGAGATAGGAAAACACCTTCCGCTCCATGCGGCCGTCAAGATACGGGCAAGGGGATGGCGCGGTGATATAAAAATCCCCGCCATCGAGGCCCAGCCGGCGGGAGATTTCCTCGTTGCGCATTGACCCATCCTACAGGATGAATCTTAGCGGTCGATTAGCAAATCGGCAACGGGCCCGGCGCGGCAGTAATTTATTGGGACTTGCCGATCGTCTCGGCGACGAATCCGTCGAATTCGCCTGGAGTAGGCAGACGCGTCTGGCTTTGCGACAGCCAGGGACGCGCTTCGTCCAACCTGACCCGCGCGACTTTCTTGTAGGGCGCTTACTGCGTGTCTTCCATTTTGCTGCTGTATAAAAACGGGAAAGCCGCACCGTCATATCCGGGGAAGAAGAGAACGGCGCCGCGAATGGGCGGCCGATACTGGGATTGTTGGTCTCATTTTACATCAGCCCGATTGCGGAAAAATAAAGCGGGGCGGCGATGGTGTAGACGATCCACAGGACAACGATCAGCGGTATGCCGACTTTCATGTAGTCGGCGAATTTGTAATGGCCGGGCGTCATCACAAGGAGGTTGGTCTGATAGGCGATCGGCGTCGCGAAGGAACAGTTGGCGCCGTAGATGACGGTCAGAACCAGGATGTGCGGATCGATGCCGGCGGAATTGGCGGCGCTGACAGCGATCGGCGTAAACAGGACCGCGGTCGCATTATTCGAAAGCACGTTGGTGATCGTCGCGCACAAGATGAAGAAAGCGGAGATGAGGACCACCGGGCCAAACGGCGCGGCGCCGGTCGCGATGGTCTCGCCGATGAGGCCCGCGCCGCCGGTTTGCTGAAGCGCGGCGCCCATGGCGAGCGATGCGCCGATCAGCAGAAAAATCCGCCGGTCGACGGTGCGCGCCGCCTGACGGATATTGAGGCAGCCAAAGGCGACCATGGCGCCGGCGCCAGCGATCGCCGCAACCGCGATTGGCAATATGCCGGTCGACGCCGCCGCGATGACGAGCCCGAATATCAAGGTTGAAAGCCGCGCATTGTGCGCGTCCGGAAGGCCTTCCATCGACCGCTCGAGGAGCAGGATATCGCGGTCCGCACGCAGGCTTCGGATGTCGGCAAGATCGCCAAGGATCAGTAAAACGTCGCCCGCTTCGAGGCGTATGGTATTCATTTGTCCCCGGAGCATACGGCTGCGCCGCTCGATGCCGAGGATCACGGTGTTGGTCTGGTAGTGAAAACCGATGTGGCCAATGGTGCGGCCAATCATTCGCGACCCCGGCGCAATGATCGCCTCGATCATGGTAAGCTGGGCGCGCGGGCCCGACCCATCGTCTTCGGCAAGGCTGATTTCCGAAATCATGCCCTCAAGGATTTCGGGGCTTGCCTTCAACAGATTGGTCAACGCTGTGCGTGTCGCTGCGATGATCAGCACGTCGCCGACCCGAAATTTAAGGTCTTCAAATGGCGGCAGGATCGCTTCTTCGCGCCGCTGCACCATGCGGACGGTGACCTCGGGAAGGTCGGGAAAAAGGCCCGCGACCGGACCCTTGCCGATCAGCGGGTTGCCGCGTGTCAGCTCGATCTGTGCAATGAACTGTTTGCCGTCGCGTTCATCGGCCACGGTGTTCTGCTGGCGCGCCGGCAGCAATGCACGCCCGGCGGTCATCATATAGACAGCGCCGACGCCGGCGAGGATGAGGCCAATCGGGGCCAGCTCGAAGAACCCGATATCGGCGCCGGGGACGGTCGAGCGGTATGACTGCACCGCGAGAAGGTTTGTCGACGATCCGATCATCGTCGTCATCCCACCAAAGATCGACAGGAATGACAGCGGCATCATCAGCCGCGACGCGGGAATTTTGCTTTGCGCCGCCATCGCCGCAATGATCGGGATGAACATGACGACGACCGGCGTGTTGTTTAGGAAGGCGCTGACCGCCATGACGAACAGGAAAACCGCGCCTGCGGTCAGATGCGGATGCTTGTCGTAAAGGCGCAACATGCGCTCGGTCGGCCGCTCGAAGGCGCCGGACTGGAACATTCCCTGACCGATAATCAACAGGCCCATGATCGCAAACAATGCGGGGCTGGCGAATCCGCGCAACAGGATTTCCGAATTCAGCCTGACCTCGCCATCAACCGACAGCGGCGCCAGCGAAAAAAGCAACAGCAGCGCGACCAGCGAACCGACCGACACCAGTTCCAGCGAATAGCGGTCGAGGCTGTAGAAAATTACGGTGACGCCAATGATCGCCAGCGTCCCCCACATTTGCCAGGGCGAGGCGGCGATCATCTCCATCAGACTTTGCGCTGTCGGCACTAATACCCTTCCGTCCCTGACTTGCCATTTGATCGGCTTCTTATTTGGCGTGATTGGTGCTAACCGCACAAGACTTACGAATTTCAAGCCGTTAGAGGACGGCGCCCAGCCCGGAAGACGCGAGCCCTGATGTCAGACCCGTACAGGCCCCTGAAAGACGCCTTCGGCCGTTTTTCAACCGGCGTCGCCATTGCCGCCTGCGCTAATGGGCAGGGTGGGTTTACGGCCATCACCATCAATTCTTTTACCTCGGTATCACTCGAGCCGCCGCTGGTTTTGTGGTGCATTGAGAAGAAGGCCTCGAAATTCGCCGACTTCGCTGCGTCCGGGACCTATGCGGTCAGTATTCTCAATCACCGCCAGCAATCGGTGTCGGAACGCTTTGCCGGACATTCTCATGCGCCGCTGACGCAAGATGAAGTCGTCGTCTGGAAGACCGGATCCCCCATTCTCGCCGAGCGGCTTGCAGGTTTCGACTGCGAGATTGTCGACCGTCACCATTCCGGCGATCATGTCATTCTGGTCGCAAGAGTGGTGCAGTTCGATTCCCACTCCGGCTCGCCACTGTTGTATTTTGCAAGCGCCTATGACGCTGGACCGCACACGGATTAATATTGCCGGAGAGAGTTGACGATGAAGGTAGCGTTTCTTGGCCTTGGCGTGATGGGCTATCCGATGGCGGGGCATCTGGCCGCGCACGGTCATGAAGTCGCCGTCTATAACAGGACGGCGGCCAAAGCGGCCCGCTGGCTGACCGACCATCAAGGCCGCGTAGCGGCGAGCCCGGCGGCGGCGGCGGACGGGGCGGCGATCGTCTTTTCCTG
>JBGSVH010000022.1:0-7337 GCA_041753055.1 Parvularculaceae bacterium | reverse complement strand
TCGCCCCCCGCCTGAAGCCGCCGCCGCCCTCCGCGGCGCCGGCGATCGCCGCATTGCCGTCGCGGCCTGTCCCAAAACCGGACGCTTTCAGGCCGCTGAAAGCCTTTGCCGCTGCGAAAGGGGCCCTTAAGTCTCCAATTGCCGGAAATGTGATTGGACGTTTTGGCGGCGCCCGCCCGGAAGGCGGCCGCTTTGAAGGCCTTAGATTCGCTGCGTCCGACAGGGCGATCGTCACCGCACCGTTTGAGGCAAACGTCGTATTTGCCCGGTCCTGGAACCCGATTGGCAACCTGATCGTTCTGGACGTCGGCGGAGGCTACCATATACTGTTGATGGGCGTCGGCGGCTTCCTGGTCGAGGAAGGCCAGACCGTCAAGGCTGGCGAGCCGGTCGCTGCGATGACCGGCACAGGTGCGGAACTGGATATGGAAATCCGTAAAAATGGCGAGCCCGTTAACCCGTCCTTGTGGCTCTCCGATAATGCTAAGGGCGACCCGGCTTCGTGACCGCCGTGATTTGGACCCGCTGCGGACAAATTTCGACGAGTAGTGCAGGTAACAGGAACACAGGTGTTTGAATGACCAAGACGAAGAACGAGAAGCGGGCGAAGACGGGTTTGCACAGCGCTGCTTCGGTCGGCGCGCTGACAGCAGCAGCAATCGGCGGCGCGCTGGTGACGGCGGCGATCCTTTCCGCAGGTTTTGCCCGGTCGACAATTTCTGCAGACACCTTCCGCCAGCTTGATCTTTTCGGCGAAGTCTTCGAACAGGTTCATCAGAACTATGTTGAGACGCCGGAAGACTCCAAGCTGATCAAGGGCGCCATCGACGGCATGTTGTCCGGTCTCGACCCTCATTCGAGTTATATGACGGCCGAAGATTTCAACCGCATGCAAGAGCAGACGCGCGGCAGTTTCGCCGGCCTCGGCATTCAGGTCGTGATGGACAATGAAGGCGCCGACAAGGGCTTCGTCAAAGTCGTCGCGCCGATTGATGACACGCCCGCGCAAAAAGCCGGCATCCAGACCAATGATCTGATCACCGAAATCGACGGCGAACCGGTGCAGGGCATGTCGATTGACGACGCCATCGACAGACTGAAAGGCGCCAAGGGCACGCCTGTCGAAATTACCGTGTTGCGCGATCGCGAAAAGCCGACATTCAAGGTAAAACTCGTGCGCGACATTGTACGCGTTCCAGCGGTAACGGCGCGCGCCGAAGGGCAATTCGGCTATCTGCGCATCTCCAATTTCAGCGAACAGACGGAAGACGGCCTGATCAAGTCAATCAAATCGCTCGACAAGACAATTGCCGGCGGGCCGAAGGGCTATATCGTCGATCTTCGTTCCAATCCGGGCGGTCTGCTTGATCAGGCGGTCGCTGTGTCAGACGCGTTTCTTGAAGGCGGTGAAATCGTCTCAACGCGCGGACGCAACGCGAAAGACACGCTGAAGGAAATGGGCACGCCGGGCGATCTGGCCAAAGGCAAGCCAATCATCGTGCTGATCAACGGCGGTTCGGCATCGGCGTCCGAAATTGTCGCGGGCGCGTTACAGGACCGCAACCGCGCGCTTCTGCTCGGCACAAGGTCCTTCGGCAAGGGTAGCGTGCAGACGGTGATTCCGCTGCAAAATGGCCTCCAAGGGGCATTGCGCCTGACGACGGCGCGCTATTACACGCCCTCCGGGCGCTCCATTCAGGCCCATGGCATCGATCCCGATGTTCAGATGCCGGTGATCTATCCGGGACAGGAAGACGAACCCGCCGCCGAACGCCCGAGCGAGGCAAGTCTTCCCGGCGCCCTCGACGTCAAAAAAGACGAAGAAACGAAGGAATCGGCGGCGGTCGAGCCGGTCAAGTGCGGCTATGAAGCGGACGGGAAGACCGTCAAGGACTGCCAACTTGAACGCGCCCTTACGATGCTCGCGGACACCACCGCTTACCGGGCGGCGCTCGCCGACGCCTCGGCGGAACGCTCGCACCAGCAATAGGCGCTGCAGGCGCTGACGAATGACGCCCCGCCGAAAGCGGGGCGTTTTCGCATTCAGGGGCCCAAATTTCCCTTCCATTAACCCTGTTCTAACTAGGGTGCGGCTCCGGCCGCGCTTGATGCGGCTAACGCATGTTGTTTGGACCTATGCGGGCTCGCCGCTTCAAATTACCTGTCCTTAGCCGGCTCACCTGGGCCTGGCTCGGCTTCGTCGCGCTTGGCGGCGGCGTTGCGCTCTATGCCGCCAATGACAGCGGACGAACGCGGGCGGCCGCCGCAATGGCGGTTGAAGGCATCGAACGGCTCGCCCCGCCTATTGAGCCGAAGAGCGTTGCCGAGCCGCCGCCGGAGCGCCTTGCCGTGATCGATACGCTCCAGCAACCCAATGCGGCCGAGACGGAAGACACGCTCGCGGATATCAACGACCCAACTATCTTGCGCGAGGATCCTTCGGCCGATGTCATCATCACCGTCGACGGCGCACCAGCCCGCGCCATTGGCGCGGCGGCGGCCAAGCCGGCCTCGTCCTGGACGCCGATCGCGGCGCCCGACGCCTCCCTCCTCAAGCGCTCAGCCTACGGACAAGTTCCAAGAATCTCGGCCGATGGCCGGCGTCCGTCAAAAATATACGCGCAGGCGTTCACGCCTGGCGACCGGCCGAGCATTGCGCTCATCGTTGGCGGTCTTGGCCTTAATCGCGCCCTTACCGAACGGGCGATTGACGAGTTGCCGCCTTATGTGACGCTGGCCTTTGCGCCCTACGCGAAAGACTTGCCGTTTTGGAGCAAGCGCGCCCGAGACGCCGGGCATGAAGTGATGATCGAAATCCCAATGGAAAATCGCGCAGGCGACGCACAGGCGCTTGGCCCCGCCGCCCTTCTGACAACGCGCAGCGACGCTGAGAACGCCCAGCGTCTCGACTGGATTTTGTCGCGTTTCGAGGGCTATTTTGGCGTCACCAATTACCTCGGCGCGAAATACTCCGGCGACCGCGACGCGATGCAGGCGCTCCTCTCCCGAATCAGCGCAGCGGGCCTTGCCTATATCGATGACACCGGCGCGCTTGAGCGTATTGGCGCCAAGGCCGAAGCAACGAGCGTCAACCGGTTGATCGATCCCGGCTATGGCTCAGACAAAGGGCAGACCAAGCGCGATCTTCAATCGCTTGAGAAAATTGCAGAGCGCGAGGGCGACGCCCTTGGTAAGACCTATATAAACGATGAGACGCTCGGCGATATCGTCGAGTGGTCGGGGTCGCTTGACGCGCGCGATCTGTCGCTCGCCCCGGCCTCGGCGGTGCTGGCCATGCGCGCCGGCGACCGGTAGGAGTGGCTGCGCGCCCGGCGGCGGCAAGCGGCCAAGGAAAGCAGCATGAAAATTGACGAAGTCCTCGAACATTACCGGCCAAATGTCGGCGTCGTATTGTTTGACCTTAAGGGTCAGGTTTTCTACGGTCGCCGTGTTGGGGACTTCAGCGATCTGGGCGAAAGCAAAGATGCCTTTCGCTGGCAGTTTCCGCAAGGCGGCGTTGACGAGGACGAGGACATAACCAACGCGGCGTTCCGCGAGTTGGAGGAAGAAACCGGCGTTTCCAGCGCAAAGCTTCTCGCCCTCACCCCCGGCTGGATCGCCTATGATTTCCCCAAAGGATACCGCAAGAAAAATTGGCGCGGGCAGCGCCAGAAATGGGCCGCTATGCTGTTTCAGGGCGGTGACAGCGAGATTGATCTCGAGGCGGACGATCACCAGGAATTCGATCAATGGCGCTGGGGCGAACTCGAAGAGGCGCCAGGACTGATCGTTCCTTTCAAACGCAAGATTTACGAGGAAGTCGTAACGGCATTTAAGCCGTTGAGGGATTTCCTGCGTTCGACGCTATGAAGCACGCCGCTGATTTCCTGATAGCTCGCCTTCTCTATCGCGACGGGCTGATGCTGGTTATCGATAAACCGGCGGGATTGCCGGTGCATGGCAAACCTGGGAGCCGAAAAGGCGAAAGCGGCGACAGTCTTGAAGACTATTTCGACGCGCTTCGTTTTGGCCTGCCGCGGCCGCCGGCGCTCGCCCACCGGCTTGACCGTGACACAACCGGCTGCCTGGTGCTCGGACGTCACCCGAAGGCGCTGCGGAAACTGCACAAGCTGTTTTTTGAAGGCGCGATCGACAAAACCTATTGGGCGATCTGCCGCGGCGTTCCTGAGAAACTGTCCGGGACCATCAATGCGCCGCTGAAAAAGGGAACCGAGAAGGCAGGCTGGAAAATGTCGCTGGCGCAAGCGGACGACGCCGATGCCCTGAGCGCCGTCACCACCTATCGCACGCTGAAATCAAGCGACGGGAATTCCTTCATCGAAGCGAAACCGAAGACGGGCAGGACACACCAGATTCGCGTGCATCTTGCGTCAATCGGCGCGCCGATCATCGGCGACCCGCTTTATGGCGACCTGTCGCCAGAAGATCGCGCGCAGCAGATGATGTTGCACGCGCGGCGCGTTATCGTTCCGATTTCCAAGAACAAGGATCCCATCATTGTGGAAGCGCCTGCGCCGGAATGGATGGCGATGCTCTTGACTACACTGGGGGTCGAGACTTAGGGCGTTTTCCGATCAAGTGGAATCCGGTTGATCGCAGAAAACGCCCTAATTCATAGATCTTGAGCAAACTTCGCGCGCCAGAGCGCGCGAAGTTTGCTCTAGAACGCCGCCTGAAGCTCTTTCATCCTGACCAGCGTCGTCTCGGCGGCCATCTTGGTTTCGAGCGTCGCATCGACGTCAGCGAGGTCTTCTTCCGCCCATTTAATGCGTTCGGCGATCATTTCGCGCGACAGATCGGCGACGGGAATCGCTTCTTCGGCGAGAATGGTGAGGCCGATTGGCGTTACTTCGGCAAAACCGCCGCGGACGAAGATGCGGCGCTCGTCCGCGCCTTTTTTCACTTTGACCACACCGGGCGCCAGCACCGACATCAGGGGCGCGTGGTTCGGCAGCACGCCGAAAATGCCCTCAACGCCCGGCGCCTCGACCATGTCGACATCCTCGGAGATCAGTTCCTTCTCCGGCGAGACGAGATTGAAGTGGAGTTTGTCAGCCATGTTTTCCTGTGAATGGTAGGTAGTGATTGGTGGATAGAGAACGAACCGCAGCTTTCACCATTCACCACTCACATTCTCACTCCCTTATGCGGCTTCCGCGGCAAGACGCTGCGCTTTTTCGATCGCCTGATCGATCGTGCCAACCATGTAGAAAGCGGCCTCGGGCAGGTGATCGTAGTCGCCGGCGACGAGGCCCTTGAACGACCGGACGGTGTCGGCGATCGGCACCTGAACGCCGGGGCTTCCGGTGAAGACCTGCGCGACGTCGAAGGGTTGCGACAGGAAGCGTTCGATCTTGCGGGCTCTGGCGACGACGAGTTTGTCGTCTTCCGAGAGTTCGTCCATGCCGAGAATGGCGATGATGTCCTGCAGCGACTTGTAGCGCTGGAGAATGTTCTGCACCGAACGCGCCACTTCGTAATGCTCTTCGCCGACGACGCGCGGATCGAGAATGCGCGAGGTTGAATCGAGCGGGTCGACGGCGGGATAAATGCCTTTTTCAGCGATCGAGCGATTGAGCACCGTTGTTGCGTCAAGGTGCGAGAACGATGTCGCCGGCGCAGGGTCGGTCAAGTCGTCGGCCGGCACGTAGATCGCCTGAACCGAGGTGATCGAGCCTTTGGTCGTCGTCGTGATGCGTTCCTGCAGCTGGCCCATGTCGGTCGCAAGCGTCGGCTGATAGCCAACCGCCGAAGGAATACGGCCGAGAAGCGCCGAGACTTCCGATCCGGCCTGGGTGAAGCGGAAAATGTTGTCGACGAAGAAAAGAACGTCCTGACCCTGGTCGCGGAAATGTTCAGCGACGGTCAGGCCCGACAAGGCGACGCGCGCGCGCGCGCCCGGCGGCTCGTTCATCTGGCCGAAGATAAGCGCGCATTTCGAACCCGCCGCAGAGCCGGCTTTTTTCGGATCCTTGTTGACGCCCGATTCGATCATTTCATGATAAAGGTCGTTGCCTTCGCGCGTCCGCTCGCCAACGCCGGCGAACACCGAATAGCCGCCGTGCACTTTGGCGATGTTGTTGATCAGCTCCTGAATGAGAACGGTCTTGCCGACGCCGGCGCCGCCGAAGAGGCCGATCTTGCCGCCCTTGGCGTAGGGGCAGAGAAGATCGACGACCTTGATGCCGGTGACGAGGATTTCAGATTCCGTCGACTGCTCGACGAAGGGCGGCGCTTCCTGGTGAATGGCGCGGCGTGCGGTGTACTCGATCGGGCCGGCTTCATCGACCGGTTCACCGATGACGTTCATGATGCGGCCTAGCGTTCCGTCGCCAACCGGCACCGAAATGGCGTCGCCGGTATCAACGACTTTCTGGCCGCGCACGAGGCCCTCCGACGTGTCCATCGCGATCGTCCGGACGATATTCTGGCCGAGATGCTGCGCCACTTCGAGAACCAGGCGATTGCCGTGATTGTCGGTTTCGAGCGCGCTCAGGATCGAGGGCAGCTCGCCGTCGAATTCGACGTCGACGACGGCGCCGATGACCTGCACGACGCGGCCCGTGCCGGTGTTGGCGGGCTTGTCGGCTGCGGAGGACGTCTTCGTAGCGGCTTTGGCCATGGTCTAAAACCTCGGGTTCAGCATGTCTGGCGGCCGGCGAGCCGGCCTCGATTCAGGCGGTTAGAGCGCTTCCGCGCCGGAGATGATCTCGATCAGTTCCTTGGTGATCATCGCCTGGCGCGAGCGGTTGTAGAGCTGCGTCTGCTTCTTGATCATTTCGCCGGCGTTGCGCGTGGCGGAATCCATCGCCGACATGCGCGCGCCCTGCTCCGAGGCCGCGTTCTCCAGGATCGCCCGCAGCACCTGAACCGTCAGGTTGCGCGGCAGCAGCGTCTCGAGGATTTCGGTCTCGTCGGGCTCGTAGTCGTAGACGGCGTCGGTCGTCTTGGTGCCCGCCGGGATTTCCGCCGGAATGATGCGCTGCGCCGTCGGGATCTGGGAGATCACCGACTTGAACTTCGAGAAGAACACGGTCGCGACGTCGAACTCGCCAGCCGCGAAGCGCGACAGCACGTTCTGGGCGATCGTCTCGGCATTGGCGTAGCCGACCTGCTTGAAGGAGCGCAGGTCGATCAGCTCGATGATGTCCTTCTCGAACTGGCGCTTGAGGAGGTCGTAGCCCTTCTTGCCGACGCAGATGATCTTGACCGTCTTGCCCTCGGCCTTGAGCGCCAGCGCCTTGTCGCGGGCGAGACGGGCGATCGAGGAGTTGAAGGCACCGCACAGGCCGCGCTCGGCCGTGCAGACGAGCAGC
>JBGSVH010000021.1:0-65351 GCA_041753055.1 Parvularculaceae bacterium | reverse complement strand
TTTACTCGGTGTCGCGCGCCACCGGCGTCAGTGTTGCCGATCTGGCGGCGGCCAACCGCCTGCGCGCGCCTTATGCGCTGAAGGTCGGTGAGACCTTGAGCATTCCGGGCGCCGCCGCGCCAATGTCAGCGCCGGCGCCGCAACGCGAAGCTGGCATTCAGGGCGATGTCGCCGACATTGCCCGCAATGTGAATTACGAAGCGCCGCCCGCCAAGGCGCCCAGCCTTTTCGACTGGCCGGTTCAGGGCGCCGTGATCGGGTCGTTCGGGCTTTCATCGTCCGGCAAGCGCAATGACGGCGTTAACATTGCAGCCCCGGTTGGAACCCCGATCAGGGCCGCCGCCGACGGCGAAGTCGTTTATCGCGGCGCTGAACTTGAAGGCTATGGCAACCTGCTGCTGATCAAGCATCAGGACGGCTTTGTCACCGCCTATGCGCATAATGACGCCATGCTGGTGAAAAAAGGCGACCGCGTGCGTCAGGGGCAGGTGATTGCAAAAGTCGGCAAGTCCGGCGCGGCGAGCGAGCCGCAATTGCATTTTGAAATTCGTCAGAATCTGAAAGCAGTCGATCCTGTTGCGCTGCTCGGATCATTGTAAAAACCAAGAGGGGCTGTTGCGTAGAGTATCATAACAAGACTTGCGACTCCTGTACTCTAGGCTCGCGCGGCCCACGCACCGGGATCCTGCGCGAGCCTCAGTTTTTTTCAGGCGTGGAGCGCAAGCCAGCCGAGATAAAAAACATAGCATGCGGCCATGACGGCGCCCTCAAGCCGGTTGAGCCGGTTTCTCGTCGTGACGAACAGGATCATCAGGAAAGTCGCGCCCAGCATCACCCAGTTGTCGAAGCGGATAATTTCAGCCGGGGCGGCGACCGGATGGATGAGCGCGGTCAGGCCGAGAATACCGAGCGTATTATAGATGTTCGACCCGATGACATTGCCGAGCGCCAGCGCAGATTTGCCGCGCATCGCCGCCATCACTGAGGTAACGAGCTCGGGCAAGGACGTGCCGATCGCAACAATGGTGAGGCCGATAATCGTCTCCGAGACGCCAAGCTTGGCGGCGACGGCGATGGCGCCGGTCACGAGGAACTTGGCGCCGACGACAAGCAGGGCGAGGCCCGCAAAGGCCATCAGGATATCGAGCGCCGGCGACTTCGGTCCGTCTGGCAGCGCCGCCGCTTCCGCTTTGTGGTGTTCCGCTTCCGGGGAATCGGGCGCCCGCCGTTCCGTCATGAACGCATAAACAATGTAGAGGACGATTGCCGCAAGGAACGCCGCGCCAGCCAGGCGTCCGAATTCGCCAGTCAGCGAAACGCCGATTGCCGCGAGCGTTGCAAGGAGGACGACCAGACCATCGCGCCGGAAGGCTTTGCGGTCGACGGCAAAGGGTGTGATCAGCGCCGATATGCCAAGGATAAAAAGGATGTTGGCGATGTTTGATCCAACGACATTACCGACCGCAACACCCGGTGATCCCATCAGCGCTGCCTGTACGCTGGATACAAGCTCCGGCGTTGACGTGCCAAAACCAACAAGGGTCAGACCGATCAGCAAGTCGGATACGCCGAATCGCCGCGCCAGCGCGGTTGCGCCGCGGATCAATATTTCGGCGCCAAGCGTCAGCACGACAAGGCCGCCTGCGATCGATAACCAGTCCATCAGGGGAAAGCTCCAGAAACGGGGCGACACCCATGTGGGCGGAGTTACCGGCTTTGGCTAGAGGGCGGCGTAAAAATTCTAGTCGAGGGTGAAACAGGCGCGCGCCACTGCGACAAGGCGCGTTTCATCCGCCTGCCAACCGCTTGCTTCCATGAAGGCGAGGCGACGGCCCAGGCGCAACAGCTTTACCCGTCCGATCATGTCGTCCGGGCGGGAGGATGACAGATAGTCTACCGAGATGTTGGCGGTTGCAACGCCGCCGCCCGTCCGGGCGACGAGGTCCGCCTGCATGGAGAGTTCAAGAAACGAAGCTATGACGCCGCCATGCAGCGCCCGGATTGCCGGATTACCGATATGTGTCTCGTTGAATGTGAGATGGAAGGCGACATCGCCTTCGCCGCTCGCATGGAAACCGAGCCACTGCGCCAACGGCGCCCGCGACGCAAAATCGTTGATCGTTTCAATATACGCCGTCACAAGCGCATCCCCTTTATCGGCCCCTTGGTGCCGACCATGAATGCGCCTGACGCGGTCGCGAGAAGCCGGCCATCAGCTTCCGCCGTCAGGCGTCCCGTGACAAAGGCGACATCGTTCCTGATCGCTTCGCATTCCGCCGCGCAGACGGCGCGCGCGCCGGGCGCGATTACGCCGAGATAATCGGTCCTGAGATTGACCGTTGCAATCGGTTTGATTTCCTCAAGCGTCGTGAATACCGCCAGCCCAAAAATTGAATCGAGAATGATCGTGTAAAGGCCGCCGTGAATGGTTCCATCGGGACCACAGAACGAAGCGGGCAACGCCATCGAGAACGTGGCCTTGCCCTTTCCGATGAGGATCGGTTTCAGATCGAGTGAGCGAAATAGCGAGTGTTCATGGGCAAGAAAATCCCGGGCGGATCGCAACATGCCGCCGATCGACGGATTGATGTCGCCGGTTGAAGGAGCATCGGTCATTGGCGCAGTCTAGCGGCTGGGGAAGTGGGGCGAAACGACAGGGTGCAGTCTCACGAATCGCGAAGCCGCTCATCCTGATACTGAATGCCCCAGCCGATGATCTGCCGCCACAGCGCTTCGGCCATTTCCGGTGGAAGCCCGCTCGACTGCGCCCGCGCCTTAACCTTTTCGATGACGGCGCGATTACGCCAGGGAACGTTCGCCTGCGCCGATTCCTCGCGTTTCAACGCCCACATCCGGTCGACATAACCCCAGCGTTCGGCAAGGAGATCGACAAGGCCAAGATCGACACGGTCGATTTCCGCGCGCACCTCATCCATCGATTGGCAATCTGACGGCTTCTTCATTGCGTGGCTCCCATTCTGCCCAATCATGGCGCAAATTGTCGCCAAGCGCGAGGCGCGGGCTATTCTCCGCCGGATCTTGCCGCCTCGTAGCTTTGGAGCGCGTTAAGCCAGACTTCTTCCTGAGCGGAAATCGCCGCGACCAAAGCCGCTCGTTCCTTCTGCAGTTTCGTCGCGCGGGCGACATCGCGGGCGTAAAGATCCGGATCGGCGAGGGCGGCGTCAAGTCGCGGCAGGATTGCATTCAATTCGTTGAGGCGCGCCTCGGCGGATTCCGCCTGCTTTTTCAGCGGCGCCGCCGATTCGCGCAGCGCTGCCGCCGATTGCCGCGCCGAGGCGCGCGGGTCAGGCGCTTTTCGCGCGTTATCGCGCGGTTCGGTCTTCTGGGCGTCAAGGACAAGCGCGCGGTAATCGTCAAGATCGCCATCGAATGGACCAACCGCGCCGTCCTTCACCAGCCACAGGCGGTCGGCGACGCCGCTGGCGAGATGGGCGTCATGCGTGATCATGATAACGGCGCCGGTGTAGTCGTTCAGCGCCTGCGCCAGGCTCGCCCGCGCATCGATGTCGAGATGATTGGTCGGCTCGTCGAGAATGATCAGATGCGGCCCATGAAAGGTGATGAGGCCGAGCAGCAGTCGCGCCTTTTCGCCGCCGGAGAGTTTTTCGACTTTGGTGTCGGCCTTTTGCGCGCCAAATCCCAGCGCTGCCGTTGCGGACCGGACTTGCGCTTCGGTCCCATCGGGCATCAGCGCCTTCACGTGGTCATAGGGCGAGCCTGACGGGTTGAGTTCGTCGAGCTGGTGCTGGGCGAAATAGGCGACTTCGAGTTTCTTGTGCTTGTGGATGCCGCCTCCAAGCAGAGGCAGCCGGCCAGCTAACGACTTGACCAGGGTCGATTTGCCTTCGCCATTCGGACCCAGAATGGCGATCCGATCGTCCTGATCGATCCTCAGATTGACGTGCCTGATGACCGGGTTTCCCTCGACATAGCCGAGGTCGGCGTCGACCAGACGAATAATCGGCGGCGCCATTGGCTTCGGGTTCTTGAAATCAAATCCGGTGGAGCGCTCTTCCAGCGGTTCGGCGACGATCTGAAGTTTTTCGAGCGCCTTGATTCGGCTTTGCGCCTGTTTGGCCTTTGAAGCTTTGGCGCGAAAGCGGTCGATAAACGCCTGCATATGGCGGCGCTGCGCTTCCTGCTTCGACCGGAAGGCGAGGGCATTGGCGCGCGCCTCATGGCGCTTTCGTTCATAAATGTCGTAATCGCCCGCCGAGACGGTCAGCTTGCGGTTTTCGAGCGCCAGAATGTGCGTGACCGTGCGGTTGAGAAAATCGCGGTCATGGCTGACGATGAGCGCCGTATAAGGATAGCGGCGGAGAAAATTCTCGAGCCAGATCGCGCCTTCAAGATCGAGGTAATTTGTCGGTTCGTCGAGAAGGAGGAGGTCCGGCGCCGAGAACAGCACGCCGGCAAGCGCGACGCGCATGCGCCAGCCGCCCGAAAAGTCCGATGCAGGCCGCTTCTGGTCAGCGGCCGAAAAGCCGAGCCCGGAGAGAATTGACGCCGCTCTCGATTCTGCGGAATGCGCATCGATATCGGCGAGGCGTGCGTGAATATCTGCGATCCGCGTCGGGTCGGTCGCCATCTCGACTTCGTCAATGAGGGCCGCACGCTCGCGGTCGAATTCCAGCACGATCTCGACAAGCGCTTGCCTGGTCGCCGGCGCCTCCTGATCGACGCCGCCGAGCCGGCAGCGTCTGCGCAGGGAAATGTCACCGTCGTCAGGCTGGATTTCGTCCCGGATGAGACGCAGCAAGGTCGACTTACCCGCGCCGTTACGGCCAATGAATCCGACCTTCCAGCCCTCCGCGATAGCGGCGGTCGCCTGCTCAAAGAGCGGGCGTCCTTCGATGCGGTAGGTAAGGTCGTTGATATGGAGCATTGGCCAGGAGGGAAGCTTTTGTCCCGCCCCTAGCGGCGGCGCGTCCGGGAGGCAAGCCTATTGCGGGCAAACGGCGTCGCGGCCTGATGATTCGCGTTCTCAGGCGCTACCGCGTCATATCGGCCCGTCCGGCAGGGTGGTTGCCAATGCCAGCTTGCCCCGGATCATCAGGATTGATAGGGAACGCGCCACTTTTCAGGGCAGCAAGCCTCACAGGAGACGAACATGGCGCTTGAACGCACTTTTTCGATCATCAAGCCGGATGCGACGCGCCGCAATCTTACCGGTAAAGTCGTTGCCAAATTTGAAGACGGGGGCCTGCGTGTTGTTGCGTCCAAGCGTATCCATATGACGCGTAAACAGGCAGAAGGGTTCTACGCCGTTCACAAGGATCGGCCGTTTTTCGGCGAACTGGTCGATTTCATGATTTCCGGTCCTGTTGTCGTGCAGGTTCTCGAAGGTGAAAACGCGATCGCCCGCAATCGGGAAATCATGGGCGCCACTGATCCGAAGAAGGCGGCGGCCGGAACCATTCGTGCTGAATTCGCTGAATCGATCGGTGAGAACTCCGTTCATGGATCAGACGCTCCCGAGACAGCCAAGGAAGAGATCGCTTTCTTCTTTTCGCAGTCCGAGATCGCCGGCTGACCAGATTTCCCGGTGACCGGAAATCTTGTCAGCGATCTTTTGATTTCCCTTGTCGGGATCATGGTCCTTGTCGGGATTTCCTACCTGCTGGGAGCGATGCGGTCGGTCGTCATTACATCTGACGCCGCCCTCGACCGGCTGGCGTTTGATGAACCGGATTTCCGGCCCGGATTTTCAATGATCGGCGAGGACGGCAAGGCGGCGGCGATCATTTCCGCCGACGAACGCGAAACGGCCGTGGTTTTTGCAGTCGGCGACGGTCTTGCAACACGGCGCTTCCGTCACGGCGCCGTCAGCCTCGAAAAGCACGGTGAGTTGATTGAATTCGTGCTGAACGAGCCGTCGAAGCAGGCCGTTCAGCTAAGAGCTGCAGACAGTCAAATCGCTGAGGAATGGCTTTTGCGCCTGGCCGGGCCGAGGTTATAGTCCGGCGATGGAATTCCCCGATGTCGTCACCATGGCTGTTCCGGTTTTTGTGCTGCTCGTCCTGGTCGAGCTGGCGGCATGGAAGATCACAGGCCGCGGCGGCTATGAAACCAGGGACGCCGCCGCCAGTCTCGCGATGGGGCTTGGCAACCAGATAGCGCCCTTGTTTGGCGGCGCCGCACTGTTGAGCGCCGTCTGGATCTGGATCTACCAATTCCGGATTTTCGATATCCCGAATACTTTCTGGGCGATCGCACTTTGCTTCGTGATCGACGATTTCCGGTATTACTGGATGCATCGCATCAGTCATGAACGCCGGTGGTTCTGGGCGAGCCATGTCGTCCATCATTCCTCGCAGCACTACAATTTGACGACGGCGCTTCGTCAGACCTGGACTGGCGATATCGTCAACGGCCTCATATTCAAATCGCCGTTGGTGCTGATCGGTTTTCACCCGGGGATGATCGCCTTCGCATTTGGCCTCAATCTGATTTATCAATTCTGGATCCACACAGAAATGATCAATCGGATGGGGCCGTTCGAATGGGTCTTCAATACGCCCAGTCATCACCGCGTGCATCATGCGACCAATCCGAAATATCTCGACGCCAACTATGCCGGGGTGCTGATAATCTGGGACAGGTTGTTTGGCACTTTCGTCAATGAAGACGAGAACGAGCGGCCGCGCTATGGCATCGTCAAGAATCTTGGCGATTTCAATCCTTTCGTCATTGCGTTCAATGAGTGGATTGGCATTTTCAGGGACCTTAGATCGGCAAAATCCCTGCGAGAGGTGGTCGGCTATACGTTGGGGCCGCCAGGGTGGTCGCCGGACGGGTCTCGCCTTACATCCGCCAAGATCAAGCAGCGGTCGGCGCGGCTGCAGGGCGCCATGCCTGCAGAGTAAGGCGGTTTTGGACGCCGCCGCCGGAATGCCGCCCAAATCGCCCCAATAACTCCCTTTTTCCTTCGTTATGGCGCCTTCTTGGTCAGCGATCCTCCCACCATCGAATAATCAGTGGGAGCAGGATCAATGGTTATCGCGCTTGTCCAGAAACTCGCCTATTCAGGGATTGCCGCCGCAATGGCCGCCAGCATCGGTCTTGTGAACGGCGCGGCGGTTGAGCCAGCGCCTGCATACGGCACGGCAATAGACCGGTTGGAAGCCAATATCGCTGCGCGTGAAGCGGCGCGCGTTTTCAGCCGCGCCGACTTGGACAAGGACGGGGCGCTCAGCCAGGATGAATATTCCGTCCTCGCCGTGGTCTCCGCTGAGCTTGCCCGCTTGAACGGGTTTGTCGCAATCGACATCAGCGGCGGCGTCCGTACCGTGGCGGTTTCCACCGCTGGCGGACCGTCGCTTTCCCCTGCGCAACGGAAACGCATCAATGACCGAGCCGCGCGCGAATTCAGGATCATTGCCGGCGAAGACGAGCGCCTTGCCGGAGATGAATATGTCGCCGCTCAGCTTGAGCAGTTCCTGACAAACGATGTTGACCGCAATGGCGTTCTAACCGGCCCCGAGTTGGTGTCCTTTGCGAGAGCGCAATCAAAGACAACCTTCACCATCAGCTGACAATCAAGCCGACGCCGTATCGTCCCAGGCAATTGCTTCTTCGATCCATTTGTCGAGCGTCAAATCGAGTTGCGCCTTGCGGATGGGTTTCGGAATGAAATCGTTCATTCCTGCAAGGCGGCAGCGATCGCGGTCCTCTTCAAGCACATGCGCGGTCGCGGCGATAATCGGCGTCCGCTGAAGACCGCGTTCAGCCTCGATTTTTCTGATTTGCCGTGTCGCCTCAAAGCCATCCATTTCAGGCATCGAAAGATCCATTAAAATTGCCGCTGGGCGATGGTCGACAAACATATCCACAGCCTCACGGCCATTTCCTGCAATCAGAACCTGATAGTCCTTCGAAGAAATCATGTTGGTGACAACCAGTTGATTGACCACATTATCCTCAGCAATGAGGATTGTCGGCCGCCCGTCCGGCGGAGGCGACGCTGGCGTTTCGCTTTCCTTCAGGGAAGCGGCGACGTTCTGAAGCGATAGCGAAGCGTCGTCAACAAGAACACGCGCAAGCACATCCATTAGCTGAGACGGTCGAATAGGCTTGGCAAGCGAAGCGACAAAGCGCGCCGGCGCAGCGGATTTGTCCGGCTGAGGGTTATCGACGGATGAAAGCAGAACTATCGGGATCGCATCAAAGCGCGGGTCGGACTGAATTTTTCTGGTCAACGCCGCGCCGTCCTGTTCCGGCATCTGGTAATCCATCAAGATGACGTGGAACCGTTCGCCCTTGATAAAGGACTCTTCAAGCGCGGCCAGGGCCGCTGCTGCGCCATCGACAATGGTTGCGCTGAGACCCCAGCCATTTGCAAGTTCAGCGATGACCCGGCGATTGATGTCGTTATCGTCAACCGCAAGGAGCCTGGCGCCGTCAAACGTTGATGCATTAACTGACGGCATACCGATGACTTTGTCATCCGCCGCCGCCTGAAATTTGAACCAGAAGCGGGATCCCTTGCCGGCTTCGCTTTCTGCGCCGATTTCGCCGCCCATCAGGCCGACAATGTTCTTGCAGATCGCGAGACCAAGCCCTGTGCCGCCGAACCGGCGGGTATTTGACCCATCGGCCTGTTCAAATTTCTCAAACATCCGCGGGATCTCGTCTTTGCTGATGCCGATTCCGGTGTCGACGACGCTAACGACCAGCTCCGTTTTGTCTTCGGATCGTTCGCCGGTCACATTGATCATGATATAGCCGTGCTCGGTGAATTTGACCGCGTTGCCGAGCAGGTTTCCAATAACCTGCCGAAGGCGTGCGTCGTCTGCGACAATACCTTCTGGAAGATTGGGCGCGTAACGCACGACAAGTTCGATATCCTTCTCAAGCACGCGCGCCTGCATCATGGTTGCGACGTCGTAAATCATCTGACGGAAATTGAACGATCTCGGGTTGAGCCGGAGTTTTCCCGCCTCCATCTTGGAGAAATCGAGAATGTCATTGATGACCGTCATCAGTGCGCCGCCCGACGAGACGATGATGGAGGTCAGTTCCCGCTGCCTTTGATCGAGATCGGTGTTGAGAAGCACTTCCGCCATGCCGAGGACCCCGTTCATCGGCGTTCTGATTTCATGACTCATTGACGCCAGGAATTCCGATTTGGCGGCGCTTGCAGCGTCCGCCGCCCGGCGGGCGTTCAAAAGGGGACGGACCAGGACCCGGTGGATCACTAAACCGAGAATGATCACAATCAGGCCCATCGCGAGGATAGCGGCAATGGCGGCCGAACGCCTGAACTCTGAAAGCCCCTGGAAAGCGGCGGCCTGGTCAACAACGAGAACGAGACGCCAGTCAATTGTGGGGTTTTCAGACGCTTTGACAAAGGAAACGAATTTGGCGTCAGCGCCGGACAGCGCGACATGAACCTGATCGTCGACCCTGACCGAGTCGCCCTTCAATACGTCGCGGAAGTCTTTTCCAATCAGCGTCTTGTCCGGATGTGACAGAATTGAACCGTCGGCGGAAATCATGAAAACATAGCCGAGGCCGCCAAGGTCCGTCTCAGCAAGGATCTGTCTTAATTGTTCGGTCGTAAAATCTGCGGCGACAACACCAGCGAGGCGCTGGTTGCGCATGATCGGCATCGCCGCGGTAATTGTCTCAACACCCGTTGAGATGTCGCGATAGGGTTCGGTTAGCGTCACGCCAGACTTGGCGATTGCGTCCAGATACCAGGGCCTGGTGCGTGGATCGTAGTCCTTTGGAAGTTCTTCATCGGGTGGCCATATATGATACGCCCCGTCTGTTTCGCCGAAATAGGTCCACACGAATGTGTCCTGGTAAATGCGCCCTTTCAGCCGGTCGACTATTTCAGACCGGTCCGGCGTCTTGGAGAGCTCGGCGGCGAGACCTGAAATAAGGTGTTCGCGTTCAGCCAGCCATTTGTCGACACCCCAGGCGGCCGTCTGTCCGACAGCGCCCATGTAGTTCTCGATTTCCGCCTGACGCAGCCGCCGGGCTGTCTGGTCGTAATGAAAAGTGAAGACGCCGAAGATGACTGCGACGACGCCAACTCCTGCGGCCAGCGCCGTCGCCATCAGGCGCGCGCCCGATTGCGCCGCCAAATTTGAGCGAGGTGGTGTTAACGATGCCATTGACTGTCATCCTGCAGCTGCGAATGACGGAGAATTTAGCAATTCGTGGTTAACAAGCCGCCAATGTCACGGCCAGCGGAGCAGGCGATACCAATGCAACCGGGCGCCGAGCGGTTGACGGTAATCACGCCGCGACGGTGATTTCAATCAAGTTGAGGCGGTTTGAGTGGCTCCCCGAGCTGGACTCGAACCAGCGACCATTCGATTAACAGTCGAATGCTCTACCAACTGAGCTATCGGGGAATAGCCTCAAGGGCTCGCCCTATAGCAAAGCCTTACCGGCGAATCTACACGAAATTTCGCTGCGAATCGCCAGTCCGCCACTTTTGGCGCCGCCAAATAGCGAGACGGCCGCGTCTTGGGGAAACGCGGCCGGTACTCACTATCGTGGGGTATGGTGGGGTATCTTCTCGGGAGAAGACAATTGTGAGGATGCGCCTCAATTATTAATGCAAGGTTAACGGGTAATCGCAAATTCGACCGCTTCTATTCAGCCGGTCTCAACACCGGCGGGGGCCCCTTTCGAGGGCTGGGGAGACTTTCCCCAAAGTCACTCTCAGCCGATTTCCCAAATCCGACCGGCGGTTGTTTCACGCCGGTCCAGGCCCAACGGTAAAAGCGGGCGATATCGGCGCCGACCGCGTACATGGCGGGTACGAAAAATACAGTGACAAAGAGGGCGAAGAAAACCCCCCATGAGAGGGCGACTACTGTCGGCATCAGGAACTGCGCGTCCGTCGAGCGCTCGAACATAATCGGCATCAAGCCGAAGAAGGTCGTAATCGAAGTCAGCAGGATTGGGCGAAACCGCTCGACGCTCGCCTTGGTAAGCGCGGCGATGGCGCCCATTCCCTGGGCCCGCAACCGATTGACGTAGTCGATGAGCACCAGATTGTCGTTGATAACCACGCCGGATGCGGCGCCAACGCCGAAGAATGAAAAGAGAGCGAAATCGAGGCCCAGGAAGAAATGGCCGAAAACAGCGCCCATCAGGCCAAATGGGATCGCCGACATGACCAGCAAGGGTTGCCAATAGGACCCGAAGGCGATGGCGATGAGCATGTAGATTGCTATGACCGCGCTCAGATAGAGGCCGCTGATTTCAGAAAGGAACTCAGCTTGACCTTCCGCATCGCCGCGCTGAGCGAGATTGACCCCCGGATGGCGCTCCCGCCATTTTGGCGTGAACTCTTCGTCGAAGATTTTCATGATTGCTGCGCGGTCAACACCATCGGGCATTTCAGCGGTAACCTGCGCCGACCGTTTGCGATCGCGCCGGTCAATGCGCTTGAAGCTCGGCGCAAACTTTGCGTCCGCAACTTCAGCGAGCGGCACTTCCCGCCCGTCAACAGTGCGGATTCGCATGGTTTCGATCGAGGTAACTGACGTACGGTCCGCCGCCGGGTAACGGACCATGACACGCACATCTTGCCCTTCGCGCGGCAGTCTTTGCGCCTCTTCGCCGTAATAGGCCTGCCGCACTTGGCGCGAGACTTCAGAAAGCGTCAGGCCGAAGCGCTCCGCGCCGGGCTTCATGGAGATCTGCAATTCCGGCGTTTCGGACTGCAGGCTGTTTCGGACATCATAGAGGCCGGGGAGGCTGCGCAGATAATTCTGGATATCTACGGTTGCAAGGCGCAGCGCATCAAGGTCGGCCGCCTCAACACCGAAGGTAAAGTCGGGACCGTTGTTGTTAATCGTGTAACCAACGTTGACTTCTTCAGCGTCAGGTATATCTCCGAGCTTTGACCGAAGAAGATCTGCAATTTCCTTCGTAGACTGTTTGCGTTTCTGTCCATCAATAATATTGACATAGGAGATAACCGATCCTTCGTTCGCGCTAATGTAAATGGATTGGACAAAATCTTCATCATCAATCTTGCCAAGGTCCTTTTTCATCTCATTGGCGGCGCGGTCGACGTCGTCAAAAATCTCCAGGCTACGCGCAAATGGCGCGCCCTCCGGCAAGCGAACATTAAGCGAAATGAATGTGCCCTGCACCTCCGGCATGAATTTGAATGCGACCCATCCTTGCTGGAGGAGCGCAAAGGAAATCATGAAGGCGACAATGAAGAACGCCGCGGTGAAATAACGCAGCCGCAGTGCAAGCCTTACCATCGGCTTCACATTGTTGTGCGCGAATTTCAGCAGGCCATCTGCGAAGAGGCTTTGCAGATGGTGATAATGGCCGGTCTTGTCTTCCTTCTTGAGATGAGAAAGGTGCGACGGAAGGATGAGGAATGCCTCAATCAGCGAAAAGGCGAGGGCGAAGATCACAGTGTAGGAAATATGCTTGGTGAACTGCGCCGTTCCGCCGCCGACGAAAAGCCAGGGGAGGAACGCAATAATAGTTGTCAAAACCGCATAGAAAACAGGCTTCGCGACCAGTTGTGCGCCGATAATTGCGCCGTCAAGGCCGCCGCGGCCTTCTTCTGCTTCTGAGTGGATGCTCTCGCCGACGACGATGGCGTCATCCACGACAATTCCGACGACAAGCAGAAATCCGAACAGAGAGAGTATGTTCAGCGATACGCCGACGACCGGCATGAAAATGAACGCACCAACTAGCGCGATCGGAATGCCGATGGCGGACCAGAACGCGACCGCAGGCCGCAGGAACAGAACGAGGCAGATCAGAACCAGAACGAGGCCCTGCACGGCATTGCCGCCAACCAGATCCATCCGGCTGAAAAAAATGCTGGCTGTGTCAAACCAGACATAGACTTCCGCCCGGCCGCCAAGCTCCTTGTTCTTCGCGTCAACCCATGCATGCACCGCCTTTGACAGTTTGACGATGTTCAAGGTTTCCGGCGCTTCGACTGCAATGGAAATCGACGGCTTGCCGTTCATTTGGCGCTTTGTCTTGGAATCCTCAAAGCCGTCTACGACGGTTCCGATATCACGAACGCGGACAACCGACCCGTCGGAAAATTGCCGGACAATGATGTTTCCGAATTCTTCTTCGGAATCCGCGAGCGCCCGCGCTGCAACCTGAATGTTGCCGGTGTCGGTTCTAACCTGACCAGCGGCGAGATTGAGTGAGGAACCGCGCACCGCCGCGGCGACATCGTCGAATGTCAGCCCGAAGCGGCGAAGCGATTGATCGGAGACCTCGATTGAGACCTCCTCTTTGCGCGCGCCCCAGAGATTGACCAGCGGCGACCCGTCTTTCAGCTGAGACAACTCATCGCGAAGATCGCGCGCCAACCGCGTTAGCTCGCGTTCGTCAAGATCGCCGTAAAGCGCCATATAGACGGCGCCGTTCTGGTTGCGCCATTGCGATACAACGGGCGGAAACGAGTCCCGCGGCAACGTCGAAATGCCGTCGACGCGGTTCTTTATTTCGTTCAGAAAACGCGTCGCGTCGACAGTATCAATGCCCTCAATATTGATCGAGGCGACATTTTCCTGTGCGGTCGCGTCGACATGCTTGACGCCGTCGACATCGGAAATCGCCTCCTCAATACGAAGAATGATCTGCTCTTCAATTTCCTGCGGAGAGGCGCCCGGCCAGGCGACCGAGATCGTTGCGCCATTAAAGTCAGCAGATGGAAAAACCTCACGCTCGATTCGCGAGTAGCCGAAGAACCCTGCGACAATGATTGCAATCAGCAGAAGATTTGCCGCAATTGGATTGCGGGCCCACCAGGCAATCATGCCATTCATTGAACGGCCCCCTGGCGCTGGGCTTCAGCGACGGTTTCATTTTCGCCGTCATCGTTCCGGCGCGCGCCGGGCAAGGCGTCCGGGTTGGTTGGCGAAACCTTGTCGCCGTCCTTTGCGCCGCGTAACGGCGATGTCGCCACACGTTCTTCGCCGGCAACGCCGCCGGCCAGTGTGATCGTATCCTTGTCAGAGGAAACGACATTGACCTTGCGTTCTTCAAGCGAATTATCGGCGAGGATTACGTAGACGGTGTTGCGGCCATAAAGTGCAGAGCGCGGCAGGACGACAGCATTCTCCAGCGGCTTGCCTTCAATGCGCGCGTCAACATAGAGCCCGATAGGCAAGGGTGTCCCATTGTCCGCTCCGGCGCCGTAAGGGTCGTCGACGACGGCAATTGCCGAAATCTGCCGAGTCGCGGGATCAATCGCGCCATCGGTTCGCGCAATCCTCGCTTCCCATTGGTGGAACTCGCCGGCGAAGGTTCCGGAAAGGATCGCCTTGGGGCCGGGGTTCTCCGGCGTTTCAATGAAGGCAAATGAGAGTCCGAGCTTGGCGAGATCAGCGTCCGCCAGCGGCAGCCGGATCTCCGCTACATCGGTCGAAAAAATCCGTCCGATTGGCGCCCCCGGTGAAATGAACTGGCCGACGCCAACTGAGCGATCCCGGACACGCCCCTTGAAGGGCGCCTTGATCTCGGTCCGCTCGAGATTGAGCAGGGCCGCGCTGTAATCCGCCTTGGCGGCAGCATAGGCGGCGCGCGCCTGCGCGAGTTGCGGCATTCGCAAGGTGAGGGCGCTCGGATCGTCGCTGCGACCGAGCGCTTCATAGTCCTTTTTTGCGAGTTCGGATTCGGCTTCTTCGCGGCGAAGCAATTCCTCGGCTTGCGCGACCCGCGCCTTCGCTCCTGTTACAGCGACCTGATAATCGACATCCTGTATTTTGAGCAGGAGATCTCCTTCGTTGAATGCGCCGCCTAAGACAAACACATCCGAGGTCTTTACAATACGTCCCGCGACTTCCGCTGTCAGATTGATGTCCGTCCGCGGCTTCACTTCACCCTGCGCCAACACATCAAGCGTGACTGACTGAGGGGTAGCGACGGTGAAGAAGACCGCCGGCGGCGCAAGCGTAATTTCTTCAGGCGTGATTTTCGGGCGGAGCGCCTGCATCGCACCAATCAAAGCGAAGCCGCCGACAAAAATGCCAATGGTGCCGGCGATGGTGAATACCTTTCGGAGCATGGAATTCTTACTCTCCGGTTGGTTCGCTTGTTGCCATGGCGTCGGACTCCGCGCCGACGAAATCCCCGCCAATTGCGAGATAAAGCGCGACCCGGTTGGCGACGCGCTGGCGTTGCGTCTGGAGATAGGCGCTTTCGGACGAAATGCGCCGGGTCTGGGCGTTCAGCAGATCGAAAATTGTCGCCGTGCCGCTTGAATACCGTCGTTCGGTCAAGTCCTCCGCGGCCGCTGCTTCTTCGTAGGCAAGCTTAAGCGCGCTTTCGCCTGCTGCGAGATAGGTCTCAGCAGCAATTGCATTTTCCGCTTCTTCGTATGCCTGCAGCGCGGTCTGTGCGTAGGAAAGCAGCGACGCTTCAGCAACGGCGCGCTGGCGCTTAGCATTGGCGCGGATGCGGCCGCCTTGAAACAGCGGCTGGAAAAGCCCGGCGGCAATATTCCCGGCGAGGCGCTCCGGGTCGAAAATATCAGAAAGATCGGGACCGCCGGCGCCGATTTGCGATGAGAGCGTTAGACGAGGCAGAATCGCCTTCCGCGCGGCCCGCGCCCTTAGGCCATTGGCTTCCATGCGCGCTTCAGCGGCAATGAGATCGGGCCGGCGAGACAGGATGTCTCCCGGTGCGCCGGCGCCTGCCAGCGCCGGTAATTCAGGAAGCGATTCAGCGGCCGCCAGTTCCGCTGCGGGATAGCGTCCGAGCAGAACCTCAAGACGCCGCGCCGCCTCTTTTTCCGCCCGCTGGCGCAGTGCGAGATTTGCCTGACTGCTGCCGAGCGCTGATCGCGACAAACGCACGTCAAGGCTGGATGCGACGCCGCGCTCATAACGACGTTCAGTGACGCGCAAATTGCTTTCGCGCGCAGTGACATCACGCTCCGCGAGTTCGCGTTGCTGACGCGCTTCGATCAGGCCAAACCACGATTGCGAAACGGCGCCGGCGATTGATAGCCGCGCACCCTGAAAATCGGCGAGACTTGCGCCCGCGTCTTTGTAAGCGGCGCGCGTTTCGTCGGTAAGGCGGCCCCAAAGATCAAGTTCCCAGTTTATCTGGGCGCCTAGCGAGTAATTGTTGATGTACACCCGTCGATTCGGCAGCGGGCTTTCGGCAATGCCGTCGCCGTTGAGGTCGAGGCCGTCAAGCTTGCCGTCATTATCTGCATCGACGCCAAACTGCGCCTCAAGATCCTTGGCGCTAGTGCCGCTCGATATCGGCGCGCCGCCCGCCTGGGCTGCAAGGGAAGGATCGGAGACAATGGCGTTGCGGCTGGCGCCGCCCTGTGCGTTCAAGGTCGGCAATAAATTCGCGCGCGTAATCTTTGCTCCGGCGCGCGCCGCATCGAGATTGGCTGCTGCGGCAAGGAGGTTATTGTTGTGAACCATCGCCTCATTGACGAGGCCGTAAAGCGCCTCGTCGCCGAACGGCGCGAGCCAGTCGCCAACCGGAGGGTCTGCGACATCATCCGCCGCAGCCCATTTTGCGGGCGGGTCCGGAAGTTGGGTGTCGAGAAGCTTCTCATCGACGCTGGCGCATCCGGCCGCCAGAATGGCGAGGAGTGATACGCTCGCTCTCAACATTTCTTCCTCCAACTACGTGACGCAACTATGCGCTATTCTCCCGAGAGAAGCGTTTCGCCAGCCAATCTCAAGTCCCTAGCGGCGGAATGAGACGAGGTTGCGACAAGCCGGGACGGCAATCGCGCCGCTAGCCTGTCATATATCGGGATGGTTAACCTTTTTACGCTCCCCACAGCGTCATTGCGGTGCAAATCGGCCCGAAGTGTGGAGAAAAGGTCACTCCGAATGCGCACCGGCCCGCCTGTGGCAAAGGCGGGCGGGGTCATCTCTACAAAATTCCCCAAAAAGAGGAGTTGGCAAATCGGCCCTATTGGACCGGTTTCAAGTCTGGATTTTCAATCCAGCCGACATTGCCGTTTTCGTCTTCAACCTCCCACCACATGTCTTCCTTTGCGCCGGTCGGATAAACGACATCACCCTTTTCGAGCGAGCGGACCGCACTTGAAGATTTGGAGGGAGACCGCTTCATTTCAACGCCCTTCGCGGAGACCTGGAACGTTTCACGCGGCGCGGCGGCTGCGGCGACATCCGGCAGCCCGCCGAGCTGTGTAACGATTTGTCGGTAGGCATCGAGGAATGCGAAGGTGACGACCTTACCGACTTCGGTGTCTTCATAACCGCCGCCGACAGCGCCGCCGAAGCCATAACCGCCGCCTGCAATGAAGCCGATATCCTTTTTCGACGCCGACCCTTCCGCGGTCGCTTCGATTTCGGATGTCCTGACATTCATAAGCGTGAGGACGGTTTGCGCTTCGACGCGCTTGGATTTGATCCCGCCAAGCAGGCCGCCGACCCGGCCGCCAATAACGGCGCCGGCGACGCCGCCGACAGCGCTGCCGCCCGCATTCGAATCGGTGTTGGCGATATCAGCAACCAGAACATAGTCAGCGGCTTTGACCTGCCCGCCGCCCATATTTGATCCCTTTTGCAGCTGACCGCCGCCGGCCAGCGCACGTTCGCGCTCAAGCGCCGACATGCCGGCCCCGCGATCGACGAGTTTGAAGCAATGTGATTTGCTGACAAACGCTTTCAGCAGAACCGATGGCGCGCCGAGATTGTAATAGGTCCATCCTTGTCCTTCGCCGTCGATCAGGGCGACTGACCCAAGGCTCTTGTCGCAAATCGGTATTTCGGCGTTCTTGGTTGAACCGCGCTCATTATCGACGCCGTCATCTGTGCCTTTGCGCTTGGCGAAAGCCGGACCGGTGATGGCGATCAGCGCCGCGCTGCAGGCGAGTACAATTTTCAGGTGCATGGGCCCCCCTTTTTTTCAAGTGAATCAGGCGGGCGGGAGAATGCCACTCATCGCCATGGGCCGCAATCCACGCGGAAGCCATCGAAAACCGCAAACGATATGGAGGTGGAGGCCACGGCCGGAATCGAACCGGCGTACACGGCTTTGCAGGCCGCTGCGTCACCACTCCGCCACGTGGCCTCATCGACGCCCCTTTGGAGGGAGCGATCTCTTAGCCGCTCCTTAGGCGGCGGTCAAAAGGGAATCCGGACCCGGTTGCCCGGGAGCCCGGCGCGATGTAATCCGGCGCCTTGGATGGCCAGCGAGAGATAAAGGCGCGGCGGCATGGACTTTGAGGCGGCCCGAAAGCACATGGTCGACAGCCAGGTGCGCACCAACGACGTGACTGATCCGCGCATTCAACGCGCATTCGAAACCGTTCCGCGTGAGCGATTTCTGCCCGCTGAGTTGCGGGGCCGGGCCTATATAGACCGCGAAATTGGTTACGCGCCTGGTCGCGCCTTAATTACAGCCAGGGATTTCGCCAAGCTGCTTTCGGCGCTTGAAATCGATCGCAACGATCTTGTTCTCGATGTCGCGGCGGGCTCCGGCTATTCGTCGGCTATCCTGGCGCAACTGGGCGAAATGGTTGTGGTTGTCGAAAATAACGATGACCTTGCGGCCAAGGCGCAGGCGAATTGGAGTGAGGCCGGTGTTGTCAACGCAGCGGTCGTTAATGCTGAACCAATGCTGGGCGCGCCGAAACAAGGCCCGTTCGATGTTATCGTGATCGCAGCGGCGATCGAGGCGGAGCCTCAGGCGCTACTCAAGCAGTTGAAGGACGGTGGACGGCTTGGTGCGATCGTCCGGACCGGGAATGCCGCCCGCGGGGTCGTGTGGCGTCGATCCGGCGCGGCGTTCGCCGCCCACGACGTATTCGATGCGGCGGCCAAGACAATACCGGAAGGCTTTACCCGACCGAAAGCCTTTGTCTTCTAGGCTGAGAAACGCCGTTGTTGTCGGGTCGCTGCAGTGCGAAACTCCGACGGCGGCGTTGGCGCGGATTTTGTCGCCGCCATTGAGGTAAAAATGCGTGTTATCTTTTTTCTGGCGGCGTCATCGATCCTTTTAGCGCCGGCTCACGTGATGGCGCAGACGCTCGACGAAGCTCTCGCCATGGCGTACAATTCCAATCCGACAATCGGCGCCGAGCGCGCCCGTCAGCGCGCGACAAGGGAACTCAAGGCGCAAGCCTGGTCGAGCGCGCTGCCGCAGGTTCAGGCAAGCGCCAGCTACCAGAAAAACAAGGACGATCAGACGGTCAACAACACTGCGTTTGGCGGAGTTGGAACAAACCAGCGATCTTTCAATCTTGAAACCAAGTCGGCGCAGATATCGGGCGAGCAAACGGTTTTCACAGGCTTGCGGAATTTCAATGCAATCCGAGCGGCAAAGGCGCGGGTGAGGGCAGGCGATGCACAGCTCGCGCTCGTGGAGCAAGATGTGCTGCAACGCGCTGCGCAGGCCTATTTTGATGTCATTCGCGACACGGCCGTTTATGACGCGACCAAGAACAATCTTGAAGTTCTTTTGCGTCAAAAACGCGAAGCGGAATTGCGGTTTGAAGTCGGGGAGGTGACGAAAACGGATGTCGCGCAAGCAGACGCGCGACTGGCGCAGTCACGGGCCCAGTTGACGACGGCGCAGGCGCGTCTTGCTGTTAGCCGGGCGACGTTCTTAGAACTTGTTGGACAGGCCCCGGAGACGCTTGAGGCCAATCCGGTATTGCCGCCAACTCCTGCCTCGATTGAAGAGGCTCAATCAGTCGCCTCGCAGGGGGCGCCCGCCGTTGTTCGCGCGAGAATGGCTGAAGAAGCGTCGCGCCGGAATGTCGCCGTTGCGAAGGGCGCATTTTCGCCGACAGTTTCGCTCACGGCGACCTATCAGTATGCTGATGAACCTTCAACCTTTGTCGTGAATGACGAGCAGTTCGCCTATGGCGTACGGGCCACCGTGCCGATCTTCCTTGGTGGCCTCAACATCAGCCGGGTCAGGGAAGCGCGCGCGCTGAATGACGCCGATCGCCGAAGAATCGACGAGGCCGAACGCCGCTCAGTCGCGGCTATCGCCAGCGCATGGGAACAATTAGTCGCCGCTAGGGCTAACATCGTGTCGGCGACATCGCAGGTTGAGGCAAACGACCTTGCCCTCAACGGGGTCCGACGCGAGGCGCAGCTTGGCGTCCGCACCACGCTAGACGTCCTCAACGCTGAGCAGGAATTTCTGAACGCTCAGGTCGCCCTCGCCAACGCCGAACGGGACACAAGGGGCGCGACCTTTCAACTTCTCGCGGCAATGGGGGTTCTGGGGCCGGACGGCGAGGCAGAGGCCGAATAGTCCCGTTAACCTCTGGTAAACCGCAGGGTTGCACCTTTTCGCGAAGCGGCAGACAAGATTGGCCGAACCGCCTCGTCGGCATACCGCTAAACACAGGGCAATGGGTCCATGAGCAACGTACAGCCAGAACCGAGCATGGAGGAGATCCTCGCTTCGATCCGGCGCATCATTTCGGAAGACGAAGAAGAACCCGCAGGCAAGCCTGCTTCGCGCATGGATGCGCAACGGCCGGAGCCGACTGCCGCCGCGCCTAGGCCTTCCACTGTAATCAGACCTCCGCAGCCGGCGTCAGCGCCAGTTGAACCCGAACAAAAGTTTGCAACGGAAGATGTTGAAATGATTAGAAAAAATGTGGCGGAAGCCCTGACGGACGACGACGAAGGTATTGTCGAGGAAGCAACAGCGGCTGCAGCGTCGAGCGCCTTTATGAGCTTGTCGCAGTCGGTTCAGGTTTCGGACGGGCAGGGACGGACCCTGGAAGATCTCGTCGTCGAAATGTTGCGCCCGATGGTCAAGGACTGGCTCGACGCCAATCTCGCGCAGATCGTTGAGGAAAAAGTCGAAGAAGAGGTTCAGCGCGTCGCCCGCCGCCGGCGGTAAGACCGACCCAAACGGAATCCGAAAAGCCGGCGGAAACGCCGGCTTTTTTGTTACCCGGCTCGGATCGCGAAGGTTTCTTTTGCGCTGCGGCAAGTTCACGATAAAACCGGCAATCACCCACGAACCCACCGGAAAAACTATGCTCGATAAAGCTTTTGACCCGAATTCAGCCGAACCCCGCCTTTATGAGGCTTGGGATAAGTCCGGCGCCTTCAAGCCCTCGGGTCAGGGGACGCCCTTTACCGTCGTTATCCCGCCCCCGAACGTGACCGGCTCCTTGCATATGGGCCATGCCCTCAACAACACGCTGCAGGACATCTTGTGCCGGTTTGAACGCATGCGCGGGCGGTCCGTGCTTTGGCAGCCGGGAATGGACCATGCCGGCATCGCAACGCAGATGGTTGTCGAGCGCGAGATGGCCAAGCGCCAGGAGCCGCGCCGGACAGCGATCGGCCGCGAGAAATTTCTGGAAAAAGTCTGGGCGTGGAAGGCGGAAAGCGGCGGCGCAATTGTCTCGCAACTGAAGCGTCTCGGCGCCTCTTGCGACTGGAGCCGCGAACGATTCACGATGGACGAGGGTCTTTCGGACGCGGTGAAGAAAGTTTTTGTGCAGCTCTATCGCGAGGGGCTGATCTACCGCGACAAGCGCCTCGTGAACTGGGATCCGAAACTCCTGACGGCAATTTCGGACCTCGAAGTCGAGAATACCGAAGTCTCAGGACATTTCTGGCATTTCAAATATCCGCTTGAGCACGGCGAAACCTACGAATTTCCGATCGCGCATGATGACGACGGCAATCCGACGGAATGGGAAACGCGCGACTACATTTCGATTGCGACGACGCGCCCGGAAACGATGCTGGGCGACGGCGCCGTCGCCGTGCATCCATCAGACAAGCGTTACGCGCCAATCGTTGGCAAGCGTTGCCTGTTGCCGCTGGCCGATCGTTATATTCCAATTATTACGGACGACTATCCGGATCCAGACTTCGGTTCAGGCGCCGTGAAGATCACTGGCGCGCACGATTTCAATGATTACAAGGTCGCGCAACGCAATAACATCAAGCTTTACGTTTTGATGGACGAGCAGGCGAAAATGCTCGACGCTGATTACATCCCGGAAAAATACCGGGGGCTCGACCGCTTTGAAGCGAGGAAGCAGGTCGTTGCGGATATTGAAGAGCGCGGCCTGCTGATCAAGGTCGAAGACAAAAAGATCATGCAGCCGTTCGGTGACCGCTCGAACGTTGTTATCGAGCCGATGTTGACCGATCAATGGTATGTTGACGCTGAAAAGCTTGCAGTCAAAGCAATCGGCGCTGTTGAAGACGGCGATACACGCTTCGTCCCTGAAAACTGGACGAAGACGTATTTTCAGTGGATGCGCAATATCGAGCCCTGGTGCGTGTCGCGCCAGTTGTGGTGGGGCCACCAGATTCCGGCGTGGTATGGGCCTGATGGGCATTGCTATGTCGCCGAGACCGAAGAAGAAGCGACGAAAGAAGCGATCGTTCGATATACCGCCGAAGGCTATTCTCTCGAAGAGATCAATGACATGCGGCGTCACGAACACGGCGAAGCGCCGCTTCTCGTGCGCGACGAAGATGTGCTCGATACCTGGTTCTCATCGGCCTTGTGGCCATTTTCAACGCTTGGCTGGCCCGAAGAGACGCCCGAACTGAAAATCCATTATCCGACGAACGTGCTGGTCACCGGGCATGACATTATTTTCTTCTGGGTCGCCAGGATGATGATGATGGGCCTGCACTTCATGAAAGAAATCCCGTTCAGGGATGTTTACATCCATGCGCTGGTTCTCGACGAGAAGGGCCAGAAAATGTCGAAGTCAAAGGGGAACGTCATTGATCCCCTGACGTTGATCGACAAATACGGCGCTGACGCCTTGCGCTTCACGCTGGCGGCGATGGCGGCCCAGGGACGCAATATCCGCCTCGCCGAAGCGCGCGTCGAGGGCTATCGCAATTTCGGCACCAAGCTTTGGAATGCTGCACGTTTTTGCGAAATGAACGAATGCGCCTTCGACCCGGCGTTTGATCCGGATGATGCGAAGGAAACGCTGAACCAGTGGATTATCCATGAAGCAGGCAATGCGGCGGGCGAGGCGACGACGGCTTTGGAAAGTTACCGTTTCAACGACGCCGCAGGCGCGCTTTACAAGTTCGTCTGGAATGTCTTCTGTGACTGGCATCTTGAATTGGCAAAACCCATCTTGCTCGGCGAAGAC
The DNA here is from genome assembly GCA_041753055.1 of Parvularculaceae bacterium. GTDB lineage: Bacteria > Pseudomonadota > Alphaproteobacteria > Caulobacterales > Parvularculaceae > Amphiplicatus. Next base: position 42,256 of record JBGSVH010000021.1, on the reverse strand, counting down.
AGCGAAGCAAAGGATGAAACGCGCAAGACGACCGCCTGGGTGCTGTCGGTGGTCTTGAAGCTCCTGCATCCGTTCATGCCGTTTGTTACCGAAGAATTATGGGCGGAAACAGCGCGCCGCGACACCGCGCTTGTCAGCGCGTGCTGGCCAAAATCATCACAATTCCCTCAAGCGCCGAACGCCGCCGAGGAGATCAACTGGGTGATCGGCCTGATCACCGCCATTCGGTCGGCGCGGGCGGAAATGAATGTGCCGGCGGGCGCCAAGATCCCAATGCTCGCTATTGCCGCGGACGCGGCCGTATCGCTGCGGATCGATCTTCATCGTGATCTCATCGCGCGGCTGGCGCGGCTTGAGACGATTGCGACTGCGCCGCAATCGCCAAAGGGCAGCGTGCAGATAGTGCATGAAAGGGCGACCTTTGCCCTGTCGCTTGCCGGGATTATCGATATCGAAGCGGAAAGGGCTCGCCTCACCAAGGAAATCGACAAATGCGCCAGCGAGATTGAAACGATCGACAAGAAAATGGCCAACAAGAATTTCGTTGAACGTGCGCCGGTGGAAATTGTCGAGGAGAACCGCGAACGCCGCGCCGCGTTTGTTGAACGCCAAGAGAAACTTGCATTGGCGCTGAAACAATTGTCGTAAGCGCCAAACCGACTTCGCGCAAACTGCCTTAGATTGGGGTCGAGGACTGGTCTGCCATGGGCGCGCCGCCTAGTCCGCAGACGGAATTGAGCCCGTCACCGTCTTTTGCAATTCTTTCGCTGATGTCGTGTGCTGGAATTTCAGCTTCTTGTCCGGGAAGACATAGTGAAAGGCGCCGTGGCTCATCAGGGCGGATTCGTGGAAACCGGAAAGGATGAGCTTCAGCTTGCCCGGATAATTGGCCATGTCGCCGATGCAGAATATGCTGGGAACGGACGTCTCGAATTTCTCGGTATCGACGGCGATGCGGTCTTCGTGAAGGTTGAGACCGAAATTGGCGATCGGTCCCAATTTCATGGTCAATCCGTAAAAAGCGAGCATTGTATCACAGGGAACGACCGCGAGCCCTGCATCGTCTTCGATGGCGACGCCTGAAATGGCGCCGTCATCGCCTTCAAGTCCTTTGATCTGAGCAATTCTGAGATCGACCTTCCTGGCGGCGACGAGCGCCTGCATTTTCTCAACGCTTTCGGGCGCGGCGCGAAAGTCGGGCCGGCGGTGGATCAATGTTATGTGTTTGGCGATCGGTTGGAGGTTGATCGTCCAGTCGAGCGCTGAATCGCCGCCGCCGGCGATAACGACCGTCTTGTCGTTGAACGCGTCGCGTTTTCTGACGGCGTAAAAAACCGATTCGCCTTCAAAGACGTCGATGCCGGGTATCGGCGGTTTCTTTGGTGTAAACGATCCGCCACCAGCCGCGATAACGATGACCTTGGCATCAATCGTTGTTCCAAGGTCCGTCTTGATCCGCCAGCCGCCTGCGGTTTTGTCGAGCCTGTCGGCCATTTCGTTCAAGTGAAAGACAGCGCCAAACGGCGCGATCTGCTCCATCAATCGAGTTGTCAGATCGGCGCCGGTGATGACGGGAATACCGGGAATGTCGAGTATCGGTTTTTCCGGATAGAGTTCTGCGCACTGCCCGCCGGGCTTGTCCTGGATGTCGATGACATGCGCCTTGATGCCGAGAAGGCCGAGCTCAAAAACCGCAAAAAGGCCGCAGGGCCCAGCGCCGATAATGACGGCGTCTGTCACGTGGGTTTCGCCCGCAGGCGCCGATTCTACATTCATTCCGGCCATCGTATCGTCTATGCTTGAGGGATGGGACCGCGGCAGGCGGCATGGAGGCTATCCGGTTTCGCGCTCAAGTAAAATGAAGCTGTTCGCTGCGCCGCAACAGCCAATTAAGCTTGCTCTCCCAAAACGCCGCCCAAACATGCCGTCCGTGGCCGTGCGCGTCCCTGGTCGCCGGAAAAACGACTAACAGGCGCTGTATGAAGTGCTGGTTTCAATCCATTGTTATGACCGCTTTGCCCTGGACCTGTCGCGATTCGACCAGCTTCAGCGCCTCGGCGGCCTTTTCGAGCGGGAAACGCGCGGTGACGCGCGGTTTCACCTTTCCTTCCGTGTACCAATTGAGAAGTTCAGCGACATGCGCCGCATGGCGTTTTGGATCGCGCATGGTGAAGGCGCCCCAGAACACGCCGACGATCTGGCAGCTCTTGAGCAGCGTCAGGTTCAGCGGCAAACGCGGGATGCCCGCCGGAAATCCGACCACGAGAAAGCGGCCCTCCCAGGCGAGCGCCCGGACAGCGGGTTCGGCATAGTCGCCGCCGACCGCGTCATAGACGACATTGGCGCCGTCGCCGCCGCACGTCGCCTTGATTTGCGCGGAGAGCGCCTTCTGCCCGTCCTTGTCAATTTCCTTCGGATAGATGACAAAATCATCGGCGCCGAGTTCGCGCGCAAACGCCGCTTTCTCCGGTGAGGAAACGCCAGCGACAACTTTTGCGCCCATCGCTTTGCCAATTTCTATGGCGGCGGCGCCGACGCCGCCAGCAGCGCCAAGGATAAACAGGGACTCACCAGTCTTCAGGTGCGCGCGATCCTTTAGGGCGTAGTGCGACGTTCCATAGGTCATCAGAAAGCCGGCCGCTTCGTCGAATGGCATAACGTCAGGAATTTTCACCGCTGCTTTTGCGTCAACAACGAGATCGGTCGCATAGCCGCCGTGCAGCGTCATCGCGAGGACGCGGTCGCCTTTCCTGATTGAGGAGACACCTTCGCCAACGCTGTCGACAATGCCGGCGACTTCGCCGCCCGGCGCGAAAGGACGGGGCGGGCGAAACTGGTACAAGTCGCGGATGATCAGCGTATCGGGGAAATTGACGCCAGCGGCCTTGACGCTGATTCGGATCTGCCCGGGTCCGGGTTCCGGCGTTGCGACCTCCATCAGTTTGAGGCTGTCCGGACCGCCCGGTTCGGCGCTCATCATCGCTTTCATGGAATTTCTGCCTGCTCTGCTTGCGTAATCCCGGTATCTTACGCATGGTCTCGCCCATAACAACGGGCTTGAACACAACTCTCAGGGAGAAAATCCATGCGGATCATTTCAGCGGCGCTCTCACTCGCGCTTCTTGCATCCTGTGCGACAGCCGCGAAGGTGACGCTTAATGATCGCTTCCGTTCGATTGGGCTCTCTCCCGACATGGCGGACTGCATGGTCGACGACCTCGATCAGCGCCTTGACGACCGCGACCTTCAGGATCTGGCGAAATATACCGTCGGCCTTTCGCGCGCTGATACCCCTGCAGAAGCGGTTGACAGTCTCTTGAAATTCGACAATCCGCGCGCTGTCGTCGCCATTGGCCGGGCGGCCTTTTCCTGCGTCACCGGATTTGGCCGGTGAGCGATGCGCCTTCGCCCGCTGCAAGCGGCGCCGAAAACAAGACTGATCCTTACGCTTGGTACGTGCTGGCGATTCTGACGCTCGTCTACACGTTCAATTTCGTCGACAGGCAGATCATCGCGATTGTCTCGCCAGCAATCAAGGAAGAGCTTGGGCTCTCCGATTCCATGCTCGGATTGTTGAAAGGGCTGGCTTTCGCCGTGCTCTACACAACATTCGGCATTCCGATCGCCTGGCTTGCCGACCGCTGGAACCGCGTTTCGATCGTCACCATTTCGCTGGCTGTCTGGTCCGCCTTCACCGCGCTTTCCGGGATGGCGGCGAACGCGATGCAACTCGCGCTGGCGCGCGTCGGCGTCGGCATAGGCGAGGCGGGCGGCTCGCCGCCGTCTCACTCAATCATCTCCGACTATTTTCCAAAAGAAACACGGTCAACCGCCTTGTCGCTCTATTCGCTCGGCATTCCGTTTGGCCAGATGCTCGCCTTTCTGGGTGGCGGGTGGGTGCTTGAAAATCTCGGCTGGCGAAATGCATTCCTGATCGTCGGTATTCCGGGCGTCGTTCTTGCGATTGTCCTTAAGCTGACTGTCAAGGAGCCGGTTCGCGGGGCCAAGGACTTTGGCAAGATGGCGGCGCCCATTCCATTCCGGAAAGGGGCCGCTACGCTGTTGGCAATACCCTCGTTTTGGGGGCTGCTGGTTGCGGCGACGGCTGCGTCATTCACCGGTTACGGGGCTGCCATGTGGGCGGTCGATTTTTATCGGCGCACTTACGAAATTTCCTATCAGGAAATTACCATTCCGCTCGGGCTTTTGAATGGCGTCGTTTATGGAATTGGGACCTATCTTGGCGGCATGCTGACTGATTGGTTCGGCAAGAAGGACAAGGGCGCTTATGCATGGATACCGGCCCTTGGCATGTTGCTGACGATCCCCGCCGGCGGCCTCCAATTATGGTCGCCGACGCCATTTTGGGCGCTCTTTTGGACGGCGCCATTCCTGATTGGCCTTGGTCTTTATCTCGGGCCGACTTGGGCGCTAGTGCAGACCTTGGCGCCGCCGAGCATGCGCGCCTTTGCCGTCGCTTTCATGTTTTTCGTTCTCAACATCATCGCACTCGGCATTGCGCCGCTCTGGGTCGGAGGGCTTTCCGACTATTTTGCAGGTGCTTATGGCGAGGTGACGGGGTTGAGGATAGCCTTGTCGACGCTCGGTATTTCGAGCGTAATCGCCGTGCTGGCGTTTTTCTGGACAGCGAAAAAGCTGCCTGAGGATTGGGCGAAGGCGACTGCGACAGCGGTGGCGTGACGGAAACGGTAATGGCGACGAGGACGAAGGCGCTGTTGCCTATATGCGCAAGACTTACAGCACCGCAAACTGGCGTCAGAATGCGTAACGCTCGCGAGTCCCCAAACTCGCGAGCGCTCCGCCCCAAACCCGAACATTGTCCGGGTTACCTCTTGGTTATTCTGCCTGCAAAGGCGAGGCCGGCAATTGCGCTGCCGAAAAGATAAATCGCGCCGGGAATTGGCGTTTCGAGGACATCCGGGCCACTGCCGGTTCCGCCGCCGGGCGGAATGATAATGACAGGTGGTGTGACTGTATCTGTCGGCGCGCCGCTGCCGCCGGGTCCACCATTGCCGGGCCCGCTTCCTCCCGGACCGTTTGCGGGCGGTGAAATGGATGGATTGCCGCCATTGGGATTGACTGGCGGCCCGAAGCCGCCAAATCCGCCGCCGCCGGCAGGAATGCCGGCAAGGACAAAGCCGGGAATTGAACCAAGCCCGATCGGACGACCATTATTGTTGTTGCTGAAGACGCCGCCTGACAGATCAAAACTCTCGCTTGTCATCGCAATGGCGATCGACAGCGGCGTGTCGGCTTCATTCGTGTACGGCGCTGGCGCAGATCCGTTGACGCCGCGCAGCGCCTTGCGTCTCAGTGTCGACTTTTCAGCGGGGGTGTCGCATGCAGTCCCGCAGCGGCCATTTACTTCGAAACGGGTTTGCGACGCGGTGACAATCTCTGGAACATTTGGCTCCGGAAAATCTGGCTTGCTGAGCGGTGCGATCAAGCCGGCATCGCTGGCGGCATAGGCAAGGCCTGTGCGATACGCGATGATGCCGGCGCCCCAGACGAGTAGGAGATACGCCGCGAGCAGTGCGGCGATCCTTTTTGTTGTCCTGTTTCGAAACATCGATGGGGTCATTCCGGGGTAAGTGAAATCTTAACCAGCGGCTCCACTCAATTTTCCTGCCAGTCCGGATTTCCTGACAGTCCGGCCCCGCAGGGCTGGTAATGGCGCGCGCAAGGGCTGACAAGCCGCATTCAGGCAAGGATTTGGACGCCTAAATCCCGGCCGACTTGTTCCCGGCGCAGGCAAACCGCTATAGGCGGTCTCAATCCTCGCATCGAAAGGCCGATCCCGCCGTCATGACCCGCATTCTGATCACGTCCGCGCTTCCCTACATCAACGGCATCAAGCACCTCGGCAATCTTGTCGGCTCGATGCTGCCGGCGGACGTCTATGCGCGCTTTGAGCGGTCGAGGGGCGCTGAGGTTCTCTTTTTGTGTGCGACCGACGAACATGGCACGCCGGCGGAACTGGCGGCGCGCGCGGCCAGCCAGACAGTCGAGAAATATTGCGAGGAACAGCACGAGATCCAGAAGAAGGCGTGCGCCGAGTTCGCGCTCTCTTTCGATCATTTCGGGCGCTCGTCCGGACCACAGAATGAGCGCCTGACGCAACACTTTGCAATGGTGCTGGAAAAGAACGGCCTGATTGAAGAGCGCGTGGATCGCCAGATTTATTCGGTTGACGATCTGCGCTTTCTTCCCGACCGCTATGTCGAAGGGACGTGCCCGCATTGCGCCTATGAAAAAGCCCGCGGCGACCAGTGCGATAATTGCGGCCGCCTTCTCGATCCGATCGATCTCAAGGACCCATATTCATCGATTTCAGGATCGAAGAATATCGAAGTGCGAGAGACCAGGCACCTCTATCTGCTGCAATCGAAACTGCAGCAAAAGATTGCGGACTGGATTGCGTCAAAGCCCGGCTGGCCGGCGCTGACAAAATCAATCGCCGCCAAATGGATCAGGGAGGGATTGCAGGACCGCTCGATCACGCGTGACCTCTATTGGGGCGTGCCGGTTGAGGTTGATGGCAAGCCGCGCCCCGGCTTTGAAGCGAAGGTGTTTTACGTCTGGTTCGACGCGCCGATCGAATATATCGCGTGTACGGAAGAATGGGAGGCGGCGGGAAAAGGGATAAACTGGCGCAGCTGGTGGCGGCTCGATGAAGGGGCTGAAGATGTCCGCTATGTTCAGTTCATGGGCAAGGACAATGTCGCCTTTCACACCGTGTCGTTTCCGTGCACGATCCTCGGTTCGGAGGAACCGTGGAAGACCGTTGACGCGCTGAAGTCGCTGAACTGGCTCACCTGGTATGGCGGCAAATTCTCGACCAGCCAGAACCGCGGCATTTTCATGGACCAGGCGCTGGAACTGTTGCCGGCGGACTATTGGCGCTGGCACCTGATGGCCAACGCGCCGGAATCGGACGACGCGTCCTTCACGCTCGAACATTTCGCCAGCGTCGTGAACAAGGACCTTGCGGACGTCCTTGGCAATTTCGTCAACCGCATCACGCGCTTTTGCGCGTCAAAATTTGGAGAGGCGGTCCCGGCCGCCGGCACATACGGCGAAGTTGAGGAAAAGCTCATTGCCGATCTTGATATGAAGATTGCGGCCTATTCAGCGGCGCTGGAAGCGATGGAATTCAGGAAAGCATTCGCTGAACTGCGAGGCATTTGGGTTGCAGGCAATGAATATCTGCAGGTTGCAGCGCCCTGGACGGCGTTCAAGACTGATCCCGATCGCGCGGCGGCGGCGGTGAGGGCGGGGCTCAATCTCATCGTCCTTTTTGCGTCGCTCTCAGCGCCGGTGATCCCGCAGACGGCGGAGAAAATGTTCGCCATTTTCGGTCTCGATCCGGTGATGGCGGGCCGCTGGCCGTCCTCGGCGAAGGCCGCTCTGTCATGTTTGAAGCCTGAGCTTGCCTTCCAACTGCCCGAAGTGCTTTTCAAAAAGATCGAGGACGAGCAAGTTGAGCAGTGGCGGACGAAATTTGGCGCCGAATGAATTGGAGACCGGAATGAAGAACCTCTTTTCCCTTGAAAATCGCACTGCGCTTGTCACCGGCGGGTCGCGCGGCATTGGCAAGATGATCGCGCGCGGCTTCCTGGAGCATGGCGCGCGCGTTTACATCTCGTCACGCAAGTCGGAGCAGTGCGAACAGGCCGCCGAGGAATTGTCGCAGTACGGGAAGTGCGTCGCCATTCCGCAGGATGTATCGACAATTGAGGGCTGCAAGATTTTGGAGCGCGCTTACGGAAAGTCGGAATCCTCGCTCGACATCCTCGTCAACAACGCCGGCGCCGCCTGGGGTGCGGAGTTCGACGAATTCCCGGAAAGCGGCTGGGACAAGGTGATGGACCTCAACGTCAAATCGCCGTTCTTCCTGACGCAGGCGTTGCACGCCCGGATGAAAGCGGCGGCGAGCGCAAAAAAACCCGGCAAGGTGATCATGATTGCGTCAATCGACGGCATCAGGATCAATCCGTGGGAGACCTATCCCTACCAGGCGTCGAAGGCGGCGCTCATTCATCTGACACGGCGGATGGCGGCGCGTCTCATCAAGGACAATATCTGCGTGTCGGGGATTGCGCCCGGCGCCTTCGCGTCAGAGATGAACAAGGCGGCGCGCGACCATGAAGAGATAGTCGCAAAGATGGTGCCGGCCGGCCGCATTGGCGGTGAGGAAGACATGGCGGGCGCTGCAATCTTTCTCGCCAGCAGGGCCGGCGACTATGTTGTCGGCGATACGCTGGCGGTCGACGGCGGCGTCGCCTACTCTTCATTTGGACATTTTGGAGAATAAATTGATGACCGACCAAACGCCGATCAACTCGCAATTTCACGCCAAGTCGACGGCGCTTGAGGTTATCACGGGGATCGACCTAGCCGGCAAATACGCAATCGTCACCGGCGGCTACTCCGGCATCGGCGTCGAGACGGTCAAAGCGCTTGCCTCCGCCGGTGCTGAAATCCTCATTCCTGCGCGCGACATCGCAAAGGCGAGGGACGCGGTCAAAGGAATAACCGGCAAGATCAGCGTCGCGGCGATGGATTTATCCGATCTTGCGAGCGTCCGGAAGTTCGCGGGCGAGGCCGTTACGGCGGGAAAGCCGGTCCATATGTTGATCAACAATGCAGGGATCATGGCGTGCCCGGAAACCCGCGTCGGTAAGGGATGGGAGTTGCAATTCGCGACCAACCATATTGGTCACTTTGTCCTGACCAATGCGCTGGCGCCGCTGCTGAAAAAGGCGAACGGTGCGCGCGTTGTTTGCCTCTCTTCGACCGGGCACAAATTGTCGGCGATCCGCTGGGACGACATCCACTTCACTAAAGAGCCCTACAATAAATGGGTCGCCTACGGACAATCGAAAACGGCAAATGCCCTGTTTGCCCGCGAGCTGAACAAGCGGATGAAGAACGACCGCGTTGAAGCGTTCGCCGTGCATCCCGGCGGGATCGTGACGCCGCTGCAGCGTCACCTCGACCGGGAGGAGATGATCGCGCTCGGCTGGCTTGGCCCCAACGGCGAAATTTCCGAAATGGCGAAGGCGATGTTCAAAACGCCGGAGCAAGGCGCCTCGACGACAGTGTGGGCGGCGACGAGCAAGCTGCTCGACGGCAAGGGCGGCGTCTATTGCGAGGACTGCAACATCGCCAAGCTCGCCGGTCCAGACGCGCCGCGCTGGGCGGAGGTGCAACCGCACGCCGCTGACGACGCGCTCGCCGATCGGCTCTGGATCGAAACGGAAAAGATGATCGCAGCTGCCTAGATCATCGGGCGATATATCCGCATCGCCCGTTGATCCAGCGTTCTTCGTGATCGCGTCGGGTAAGGCGAAAAACCGGATTCCACTTTTTCGTCCGACCCTTTAGCGCCGCCCCCGCGTAGTTTTTTTCAGAATACGGCTTTCGCTTCGTTCTCGCCCATCATCGCTTTTCTGACCATCGGAATCGGCGGACCGCCATAGGAGAGGAATTCATCGTGGAATTCCTTCCAGCCGGCGCGTTCGCCGCCATCCGGATAATTCTTTGCCGTCCAGTCGGCGCGAAGGCGCCGGATCATCAGCTTGCCCATCGTGTAATTAAGATAGGCGGGATCGTAAGTGCCGCGCGCCGCCTGCTGCGTTGAATTGCCGGCGTCCTGATAACATTCATTCTGGAACATGTCGTAGCTCTGCTGCACGGTCATGCCTTTTGCGTGCAGCCCGATCGCCGACAGGAAGCGACAATCGCGCAGAAGCGCGTTTGAGAGCTGGCCGATTTTCGTTTCCGAATCGCCGTCATGCAGACCCGCTTCCATCATCATCTCTTCGGTGTAATGAGCCCAGCCTTCGGCGAAGGCGTAGCCGACGAAGAGCTTGCCGAAAATCGACTTGGCGCGATTGGCGTGAAGGAAGTTGAGGAAGTGGCCCGGCCAGACTTCGTGAACGGAGGTTCCGAGGAGATCCATCTTCCCGGGAATATACGCCGCGCGGGTCGCCGCATCCCATGAGGGGTCGGCCGGGGAGATATAATAGACCGACGGCAATCCCGTTTCATACGGACCGGGAATATCGATATAGGCCGAGTTCTGGCGGTTATAAGGCGGCGACTCTTCGACCAGCGCCTCTTCCGTACCCGGAATGGAAACGAGATCTTTCTGGATTATGAAAGCCTTGAGCGGTGGCAACTGCTCGCGCGCTTCTTCGACCGGCCCCGCCGCCGGCTTGTCCGCCGACATCTTGCCCATGCAGGCGGCCATCGATGCGCCGGGCGCATAGACGCCGCACGCCGCCGCCAATGCATCCTGATTGCGTTTAAGGTCTGCGCGCCCGATCGCCTCGAGATCGTCAAGGGCGATATCGACGCCTTCGGTGCGCCGAACCATCGCGGTGAACTTGTCAGCCCCAAGCGCATACCCGTCAGCGGTCGCGGGCGCCGAACCGATGTAATCTGAGAGGTCCTGCATCGCGGCGGAGGCGGCGCCGGCGGCCGTGTCGAATTTTGCCTGAAGGTCCGCATCGTCGACATCCGCAAAGGCGGCTTTTGCGTCGCCCTTGTAATATTCCGCATAGCCGCCGAAGCCTGCCTGTCCATATTTCAGATAGGTCGCGGGCAAGGGCAGTTTCAGATTGGCTTTGATATTTGTTGCGGCGGCGGGAACCGCCTCGAGATAGGTCACAAACGCCGCCATGCGCGTTTTCTTGTCGGCATAGGGCCGCGTCACGTAAGTCGACGGATCAAGCCCGCCGACATAAAAGGCGGGGTTCTTGTGCGGCCAGTCTGCCGTCTCAAGCCAGAAGAGTTCGCCGTCCATGACGCTGATGAGATAATCACGCTCGAATTTTTCAGCGTCCGTCATATGCGCGTCTTCGACCGCGCGCGCATCGGCGATCGCCTTTTTTCGCATCGCGATATTCACCGCGATTCCGCCCTCGCTCCAGTCTGGCAACTGACCGTCGAATTCATGACGGCCCTGATAAACTGCGAAACCCGGATTGAGCGGAAAATAGGCGTCGAGGAAGGAGGCGATGTAATCCGGCCATGGGGAGGCGGCCTCAACTTCGGCGACGGCGTTAGTACTCTCCTGCGGTTCGGCCTTTTTTGCGCAGCCCGCAGCAGCGAGCGCGACGACAGACGCGGCGAGCAGGAATTTGTGCAATTTCATGGATATCTCCGGGTGAGCCTATGGGAAACGCGGGCGAGAACATGGCACGTTGCACCTCATTAAGCCATCGCAAGCATCCTCAACTCGTCGCAACACCAAAGAGGCTGCCTATAGCGAATGTCGCGGCGCCGGCAAGGGCGCCGATGGCGAGCATTCTGACGCCGCCGAGAAAGGCGTTGCGTCCGGAAAAAAGGCTCATTGCTGCGCCGACGCCGAAGAGCGCGAGCGACGCGATCGCCGCCGCAGCCGGCACCGGAGACGCTATTCCTACGACAAAGGGAAGGAGAGGCAGGATCGCGCCGGTCGAAAAAGCGAGAAATGACCAAAACGCCGCCCCGCTCGCAGAGCCAAGGTCGTCCGGGTTCAATCCCAACTCTTCGCGCGCGAGCGCATCAAGCGCCGTCTTCGGGTCGGAAATTAGTGTCTTTGCCATCGAGCGCGCTTCTTCTATTGGCAACCCTCGCGCCTCGTAGATCAGGGCGAGTTCTTCGGCCTCTTCTTCCGGATAGAGATCCAGTTCTTCTTTTTCCTGCGCGATCTGGTGCTCAAACATTTCGCGCTGGGTCTTCATCGAAATGAATTCGCCCGCCGCCATCGAGAAGGCGCCGGCGAGAAGTCCGGCGACGCCGGTCAGGAACACGACATCATTGGCGACGGCGGCGCCGGCCATGCCGAGGACAAGACTGGTATTGGAAACAAGGCCATCATTGACGCCAAAGACAGCGGCGCGCAGCGATCCGCCGCCGGCGCCCCGGTGGCGCGCGCCAATGTCTTCGGTTGTCGTCGGCATTGCGTGCATGCCGGGCCGCATCTTGCCCGAATAAACCGAGAGGCCGCGAACTTTGACGGCGGCGAGAACGCCTTTCATCTGTCTTGGGCCGAAGACGGAAAGCAGCGCGATGACGATCTGTGCGCGCATGCCGGGCGAAAACACAACGCTGGCGGGCAGGTCTTTTGCGATAATCGCGGCTTGCGATTCGCCTTCCGCTGCTAGCTTCTCGAAAAGCCGCTTTTTCATCGGGTCGCTCTCGGCTTCGGCGACCGCGCGGGTAAGGAGGGCGGCGGTTTTTTCTTCTCGCCAGCGGCGCTCCGTACCCTCTACGACGGATTTCTTCATGTGCGCGGCCCTTCCGTATCGCGGTGAATAGCCTAACATAGCCTGACTCGGGACGATGAGGGGAACTGGATGAGACTATTCGCGATTGCGGCGGGGATTGCCGCGCTGCTGGGGCAGGCGTTGGCGTTACCGCCGGGGGTGGATTTAAGACACGATGGCGCCGGACCCTATGACCGACTGGTCATCAGGGGCGCGACATTGATCGACGGATCTGGCGCGCCGGCCTTCGGACCGGTCGATGTCGTCGTCGAGAACAATCGCATCACCGAAATTGTTTCCGTCGGCGATCCCGGCCTTGCGGTCATGCCGGACGGCCGCCCGCCATTGAATGGCGGCACGGAGATCGACGCGGCCGGCAAATATCTGCTGCCGGGGTTCATCAACCTCCACGGCCATATTCATTCTTATGGAACCGGTCAGGATGTGCCGCCGGATTACATTTTCAAACTTTGGCTGATGCACGGCATCACCACCGTTCGCGAGGTCGGCAATGACAAGGGCGCCAAATTCACGGCCGAGCTCTTGAACGCCAGCGCGAAAAACCTGATCGATTCGCCGCGCATTTATCCGTTCCCCTATTTCGGAAGTTGCGGCTCCGGCAAAGTCAACACGCCTGGCGAAGCGCGCGCCGAAATCCGCGCCTGCAAGAAACTGGGCGCGGTTGGCATCAAGTTTTTCAGCGGTCCTGAAGAGGTCCTGTGGGCGGCTTTTGACGAGGCGAAGAAATTGAACCTCAAAACGACAATGCACCATGCGCAGCTTGCGGTCGCTCACGCCGACGTTCTCGATACGTCTGCGCACGGGTTAAATTCAATGGAGCATTGGTACGGTCTCCCGGAGGCGATGTTCGTCGACCAGGCGTTGCAGGATTATCCGGTCGACTACAATTATTCCAATGAACAACACCGCTTCGGCGAAGCCGGAAAACTATGGGCGCAGGCGGCGGACCAGGGGAGCGACCGCTGGAATTACGTTCGCGACACTTTGCTCGAACGCAATTTCTCGATCATTCCGACTTTCACGATTTACCTTTCTAGCCGCGACTGGATGCGCGCGCGCCGGGCGGAGTGGCATGACGATTTCACCATGCCGTCGCTGTGGAAATATTACGCGCCGGATCGAAACGCCCATGGCTCATACTGGTTCGACTGGGGCACGGAGCAGGAAGTTGCGTGGCGCCGCAACTATCAAAAGTGGATGGCCTTCATCAATGAGTACAAGAACCACGGCGGCAAGGTCGGCGTCGGCGAAGACGCCGGCTATATCTATTCGACCTATGGCTTCGGCTATATTCAGGAACTGGAGCTGCTGCGCGAAGCCGGATTCAATCCGCTTGAAGTCATTCGAGCTGCAACGCTTGAAGGCGCGCGCATTCTGGGCGCGGAAAACGAGATCGGGTCGGTGCTGGTCGGCAAGAAAGCCGACCTCGTCATCGTCGGCGAAAATCCGCTTGCCAATCTGAAAGTCCTCTATGCAAGCGGCCATATCAAACTTGATTTGGCGACCAACCAGCCGGTGCGCGTCGGCGGCGTCGAGACCGTCATCAAGGACGGCATTGTGTATGACGCCAAGGCGCTCGCCGCAGAGGTGAAGGGAATGGTCGCTGTGGAAAAGGAAAAGGCGGGCATCGCGCCAGGGCCAATGCCGATCGTTGAATTCAATTACAAGCGTCAGGAGTCTGCCCAATGAAAAATCTGTTTTTTGCCGCCGCTGCCATTGCCGCCCTTGCTGCGCCCGCACGGGCGGAGGATGCCGCGCTCGCGGCTGCCGTTGCCGGTGACTACCCTTACGTTTTTGAACTTTACAAACATTTCCACCAAAATCCGGAGCTTTCCTTCAAGGAGAGTGAAAGCGCCAAGCGGATGACCAGCGAACTGAAATCGCTTGGTTTTACGATTACGACGGGCGTTGGCGACAAATGGACCAAGGCGAAGGCGAAAGCCGATGCCGGAAAAGTCAATGATGGCGTTGGCGGCTATGGATTTGTCGCTGTCATGAAGAACGGCGAGGGGCCAACCCTGATGGTGCACGCCGACATGGACGCGTTGCCACTGGAAGAAAAAACAGGCGTTCCCTACGCCAGCAAGGTCGTTTCGGTCGACTATAAAGGACAGACGGCGCCGGTCATGCACGCCTGTGCGCATGATACCCACATGGCGATCATGATCGGAACCGCGCGCCGGCTTGTTGCGATGAAAGATCAGTGGAAAGGCACTCTGATCCTGATCGGTCAACCGGCGGAGGAGATCGGTCTTGGCGCGATGGCGATGCTCAATGACGGCCTCTTCCAGAAATTTCCAAAGCCGGATTATGTCATCATGGAGCATACGTCGGGATGGGATCCCGCCGGCGCTGTCACCTATACGCCGGGCTATGCGCTCGCCAATGTCGACAGCGTCGATATCATCGTCAAAGGCGTCGGCACGCATGGATCGGCGCCGCAAACCGGAAAAGACCCGATCGTCATCGGCGCTGAAATCGTCAATGCATTGCAAACCCTTGTCAGCCGCGAAACCAATCCGCTCGATTCCGCTGTCGTCACCGTCGGCTCGTTTCAGGCAGGCTACAAGCACAACATCATCCCGGACGAGGCGCATCTGAAAATCACCGTGCGATCCTACAAGGACGATGTTCGACAGCACCTGCTTGACGGTATCAAGCGCATTGCGCTCGCGCAGGCGCGGTCGGCCGGCATGCCCGAAAATCTGATGCCCGAGGTGATCATCGAAAAGGATTATACGCCGTCGACTTACAACAATCCTGAACTAACGGCGCGCGTCATGGGGGCGGTTGCGGCAAGCCTCGGGGAGACCCGCGTTTACGAACGTCCTCCAAGCATGGGCGGCGAAGATTTCAGTCAGTTCGGGCGGACCGGCGACAAAATTCCGACAATGATGATGTGGGTCGGCGGCCTTGATCCTGCGGCCTATCGCGCCGGCGCCGATGGGACGGGACCGATACCGCCAGGAAATCATTCGCCGCTCTTTGCGCCGGTGCCTGAGCCAACCTTGAAGTCCGGCGTTCAGGCCATGACGGCGGCGGTGCTGGAACTATTGAAGGTGAATTAGCGGCGGAATGTAACCAGTATCCGTCCTCAAATGGCGTCGGTCCGGTTTCAGCGCCGTGAAACAGGCGAGGTTTCGGCCTCGCCTTTTTCGACTTGGTCGCAGATCCGGAGCGTCAGGTCTTCATCCGTTCGCGTACATAATCGCCCAGCGTTTCGCCAAAGTCGCTGTTCTTGAGGCCAAGGTCGATATTGGCTTGCAGCCAGCCGAGCTTGGAGCCGCAGTCGTGAATGACGCCCTCGCAGATGCAGGCGTGGAAAGTCTGTTTGGTATTCAGCTTGTTCATTGAGTCGGTCAGCTGGATTTCGCCGCCGGCGCCTTTTTCCTGCGTCTCCAGCAATTTGAAGATCTCGGGCTGAAGGATGTAGCGTCCGATGATGCGGAAGTTCGACGGCGCCTCGGCGGCTTTTGGCTTTTCGACCATGCCCGACATTTCTATCAGATTGCCCTTGCGCGCCTTTGGCGCAATGACTCCGTATTTGCTGGTCTCGCTGTTTGGCACTTCCTCAACCGCAACAAGATTGCCGCCAACCTTTTCATAAGCGTCAACCATCTGCCGCAGGAAACCGGGGCGGTGCGGCACGATTTCGTCAGGAAGCGAAACCGCGAACGGTTCATCGCCGATGATAGCGCGTGCGCACCAGACCGCATGGCCAAGGCCGAGCGGCGCTTGTTGACGGGTGTAAGAAAGGTCGCCGGCGCGCGGGATGGTTTTCTCGATATCGGAAAGTAACTCGGTCTTGTTTTTCGCCCGAAGCGTCGTTTCAAGTTCGAAGGCATGGTCGAAGTAGTCTTCAATCGCCGACTTGCCGCGTCCGGTGACGAGGATGATGTGCTCGATCCCGGCGTCGCGCGCTTCTGCTACGACATAATCGATGAGCGGCCGGTCAACGACCGGCAGCAATTCCTTCGGAATGGATTTTGTCGCCGGAAGAACCCTAGTGCCGAGTCCGGCGACCGGAATGACGACTTTTTTTACGCGTTTGGACATTGCACACTCACGGGCTCAATTCGGGACCTTGTTAACCGGGCTGTTCACGAGATCAATCGTTTCGCCGATCGGTTCAAGCGGTTCCGGTTCGACTTTCAGAATTTCCTGTAACGCCGCAAGCCGCACACCGGCGTTGTCAGCAAGATCGTAATAAAACAGATTAAACGGCTGGGCTTGCCATTTGGCTCCGAACCAATCGCCGCGCCGAAGAAAGCGGCGCTTGGGATTGTCGACGACCAGAATTCCATTGACGCATTTGGCGCCAACTGCTTTGGCGATCGCCGGCGGCGGTGAGCCTCGCGCAATGCCGGTCGCCGACGCCGCCCCGATATTGCGCTCCGGCGGCTGATACGCGCCGTCGGGGAGCCACGAAAGTGGATTGACGCAAACGAGGTCGCTGCTCTTCGTTGAAACAAGGTCCCCGCTGTCGTCCCAAGCCAGCGACCGGGCCCGGATGCGCTCCATTTCTTCGTCAAATCGTGGTTCGAAGTCGACATAGGAGATAACGCAGCGCACGGCCGCCGGCGTTTGGCAAACCGGTATTGCCGGGTTGAGGCCCGCCAGAAATTCGCCCGGCGTCGATGTTCCGATCACATAAGCGGCGACAAGTTTACGGCGTAACGGATTGATATCACCCTGAAAATATTCCCGCAGCAGTCCCAGCACATAAAGGCCGCCCTGCCCATATCCGGCAAGAATGATCGGCCGCGCCGGGTCGCGATTGGCGAGGAAGTAGTCAAAGGCTCTTGCGACATCGGAATAGGCGAGCTTCCTTGCGGCAAGGCCATCATATTTGTGGGTGAAAAGCGAAAACAGCGTCGCTTCCCGATACCGCGGGCCATAAACATTACCGATTTTTGCAAAGGGTCCCGCCTCGTTCGGCGCGGCAACCGTGCGGCGGACCGTGTCAGCGGGTTCCGCATTGACGGGACCATTCCAGAGTTTGCGTCGATAATAGCTCGTCGAGTGAACATAAAAGACATCTGCAGCGCCGGTATCCGACGCCTCCGGCCAAACCAGCCATGCGCCTCTTGCGGCGTATTCTGGCGGCGGCGGCGGCGTCACGGTCTGGAAGGGCGTTCGCGGCGTGGCGAAGAAGCGAACGATGCCGTCCTGAAACACGATCCCGAAGGCAACGACCAGAGCCGCCGCAAGGCCGCCCGCGCCGTAGGCAATCCGCCGCCATCCTGTTTTCGTCATCGTTGCGCCGTCGCCTTGCCTTAAAAAAGGGCGAGCATAGTCGCTCACAAGCCCTTGATAAACTGGTGATTCGGCTTAGGACCGATTGCGCGATTTGTAGGGATTTTGGTAACGCACGCCTGCAATCCTGCCGATTGTGGTTAGAAAGTCAAAGCGATGGACGACGAGAAAAAAGAGCAGCGCGGAGAAGGCACGGCGAAGCCGGCCCTTGAGACGCCGTTGCTTCGTCCGCGCAAGACGAGCCTGTTTGCCAGTCTCAGGACCAGCTTCCTGGCGGGCGTCGTTGTTGCGGCCCCGGTCTCCATCACGATTTTCATCATCTACTGGTTCGTCAGCGGACCGATGCGAAAGCTCGACCTGTTCGTGCGGAATATTTTGCCGGCGGGGGACAGCCGGATCGAGACGATCACGCAGGCGATTCCCGGCTTCGGCGTATTCGTCGCCATCACTGCGCTCATTCTGCTTGGCGCCTTCGCCAAGAATTTCTTCGGGCGAACGCTTATTCGCACTGGCGAGAAATTTCTCGATTCGATGCCGGTCGTCAGGAACCTTTACCGGTTCTTCAAGAATGTTTTTGAAACGGCGCTGCAAAAGTCAGCGCGCTCGTTTAAGGAAGTGGGGCTGATCGAATATCCCCGCAAGGGGCTCTGGGCGATTGCGTTCGTTGTCGGCGATGTGCAGGGCGAAATCGGACATCGGCTGAATGCGCAAGAAAAATCGATGATTGGTGTTTTCATTCCGACCGTTCCAAATCCGACGTCCGGGTTTTTAATTTATCTCCATCGTTCGGACTTTACGCCGCTAACGATGTCGATTGAGGATGCAGCAAAGCTCGTTTTCTCGATGGGGCTTGTGGTGCCGGAGTTCTCTTCCCCGGACGACGCGGTCAAGCGGCTTGAGAAAATTGCGGAGGAAGCGGCGCAGGAGCGACGCAGTATTCTGTCGCGGATTTCAAGTCTAGGGCGCAGCGCCTAGACCTTCAGGCGATAAATCCGGATCGCCCGTTGGCCCAGTTTTTGGCTGGTCGCGCCGGGTTTGCGAAAAACCGGTTGCTCCACTTTTTCGCCCGACGCTCTATCCGGCGCGCAGCAATCTGACCGCGTCATCGCGACTGAAGAGATAGAGGAGGACGCGCAGCGCTTCACCGCGCGGCGTTTTCAACTCAGGGTCGCGTGCGACAATCATCGCCGCGTCATCGCGCGCTGCAAGCAACAAGTCGCTGTGGACAGCATAGTCGGCGAAGAGAAGGCGCGGAAATCCCGATTGCGCCGATCCGAGGAAATCGCCCGCGCCGCGAAGGCGCAAATCCTCTTCAGCAATACGGAATCCGTCTTCTGTTTCCCGGAGAATCTTGAGACGCGCGGCCGCCGTCTCGCCCAACGGTCCTTTGTAGAGAAGGATGCAGGAGGCCGGCTTGTCGCCCCGTCCGACGCGTCCGCGCAATTGATGCAATTGGGCAAGACCGAATCGTTCAGCATGCTCAATCACCATGGCAACGGCGTTGGGGGCGTTGACCCCGACTTCAATCACAGTCGTCGCAATCAACAGGGACAATTCTCCGCCGTGAAAGCGTTCCATTACCGCGTCCTTTTCCGCCGCCGACATCCGCCCGTGCACAAGGCCGACCTTGTCGCCGAAAAGCGCGTGCAGATGCTTGAATCGTTCCTCAGCCGCCGTCATCGGCGTCAAATCGGATTCCTCTACGAGCGGGCAGACCCAATAAACCTGGTCGCGCTTTGAAATGACGCGCGAGACGGCCTCGACGACATCATCCAGGCGTTCAATCGGAATAGCGCGCGTGTCGACCGGCTTTCGCCCGGGCGGTTTCCCGCGGATCGCGCTGGCGTCCATATCGCCATAGACCGTCAGCGCCAATGTGCGGGGGATTGGCGTCGCCGTCATGACCAGAAGATCGGTCCGCCAGCCTTTCGCCGTCAGCGCCGCGCGCTGCTGCACGCCAAACCGGTGCTGTTCATCAATGATGACAAGTCCGAGATCGGCAAATTCGACATCTTCCTGGATGAGGGCATGGGTGCCAATCAGCAGATCGATCTCGCCCGCCTTCAGACGGCGAAGTTTTTCCTGTCGCTGCGCGGCTTTGTCTCTGCCGGTCAAAATCTCAATTCTGACGCCGGTCGTTACCGCAATTTTCGCCAGAGTTTCGATATGCTGGCGCGCCAAAATCTCCGTCGGCGCCAGCAGCGCCGTTTGGGCGCCGGCTTCGATCACCGTCGTCGCGGCAAGAAATGCGACCGCGGTTTTTCCCGAGCCGACATCCCCTTGTACAAGGCGCACCATGCGGTCGCCTGACGCCAGGTCGGCGTCAATTTCTTTCAGCGCGCCAATCTGGCCCTCCGTCAACTTGAATGGCAGGGCGGAAACAGCCTTGGCGCGCAAGGCCCCGGACGCGCCAAAACTGCGCCCGGCTGATTTCTTCCGGGCCCGCCGGATCAAGGCAAGCGCCAGCTGGTTGGCGAGAAGTTCGTCATAAGCAAGACGCATGAGGAATGGCGTTGACGGCGAAAGATCGAGCGCCGACTGCGGCGCATGAACGGCGCGGATTGCGTCTGTCCACGCGGGAAAACCGTTTTTCCTGATCCACGCCTCATCCTGCCATTCGGGCAAGGCGGGCATGCGGTCAATCGCGCCTTGCGTCGCTTTTTTCATCACCGATGGCGGCAGGCCGGCGGTCAATGGATATATAGGTTCAAACAGCGGCAGGCCGCCGGCGCGTTCCGGATCGACGATATGATCCGGATGAGCCATTTGACGCGCGCCATTATACTCGTCGATCCGTCCGGAAATGATCCGGCGCGATCCTTCGGGCAACGCCTTGATGATATAATCGGGTCGCGCGTGGAAAAAGATGAGCGTGATAAACCCGCTGTCGTCCGAACAGACCACGCGATAGGGAAGCCGCTTTGTCGGGGGCGGATCGTGTTTGTCGACGGCAACTTCAATCGTCGCCAGCGACCCGACTTCCGCATCGGCGATTTTCGGCCTGCGGCTTCGGTCGATGACACTGTGCGGCCGCGTGAACAGCACATCGACGACGCGCGACCCGGCGGCTTTTTCGACAAGCGCGGCGAGCCTCGGCCCGACGCCTTTCAGCGTCGTGATGTCAGCAAACAGGGGATTAAGAATTGCAGGCCGCATGCTGATTGAGTATCAACCGGTTCCGCCGGATTGTTAAGCGTCCGGCCCTTGATCGCGGTGAACAGTATCATGACCGACAACGGCCTGTCGCTACGCCGGAAGCAGCTGCTGCACCGCGCCCGCTATCGCGGTTTCAAAGAGGCGGACATCCTGATCGGCGGCTTTGCTGAGGAAGCGCTGACAGCGATGACCGTTGCTGAACTCGACGCGTTCGCCGAAATTCTGGACTGCAACGATCATGACCTTTACGCTTGGATCACCGGCGACGCGCCGCCGCCGCCCTCAATCGATGCTGCGCTTCTCCGGCGCATGAAGGCGTTTGACGCCGCCGCCCATATTCGTAACACCTGAAGCTTGAAGTTGCCCCGGCGAAGGGCTACGGGACCGTCAACTGTTGAACGCGGCCGTCAAATCTGGCGGCCGCGCATTTTGGCGTCTGCGCAAAGGATTGCTGACTGATGGCCCTGGTTTCAGGCGTTCAAAAAATCGCCGCCCGCGAAGCGTGGACGAGCGACGCGAGTTTGACGGTCTTTGACGCGCCGGACGGCGCGGATGCAATGGCGCTTGCCGAGGCGGCGAGAATGCGTGGCGGCCTTGTCGTCTACATTGCCCGCGACGCTGCGCGCGCCGCCGACATGACAGCCGCGCTCAATTTCTTCGCGCCGGAAATACCGCGACTTGAATTCCCCGCTTGGGATTGCCTTCCCTATGACCGTGTCTCGCCATCGTCTGCCGTCACCGCGGCGCGCATGGCCGCGCTGTCGATGCTCGCCAAGGATCGCGCGTCCGGACCGCTCTTTCTTGTCACGACTGTCAATGCGGCAACGCAGCGAACGCCGCCGAGGACCATGATCGCGACCTCGGCGTTCTCCGCATCGCCCGGTGAGACGGTTTCGATGGAAAGACTTACCGCCTATCTTGTCGCTAACGGCTATGCGCGGGCGTCTACGGTGCGGGAAGGGGGCGAGTTTGCCGTGCGCGGCGGCCTGGTCGATCTATTTCCGCCCGGCGCTGATGAACCGTTGCGGCTCGACTTTTTTGGCGACAGCCTTGAATCGATCCGCGCTTTTGATCCGGCGACGCAGCTGACGACCCGCCAGTTGAAAGACGTCAAGCTCGCGGCGGCGACGGAGGTGTTGCTGACCGATGAAACGATCGCGCGCTTTCGCGCCGGGTTCCGCGCGACCTTCGGCGGCGCCAGCGATGATCCCGTCTATGAGGCGGTGAGCGAGGGCCGCAAGCATTCCGGGATGGAACACTGGCTGCCGCTCTTTTATGAAAAGACGGATACGCTCTTCGATTTCATCACCGACTCGCTGGTTTTTCTTGAGCATCTCGCCGAGGAGGCCGCCGCCGACCGCCTTGCCTCAATCGCCGACTATTATGCGGCTCGCGCGGAAGATCTTTCGACGCCGCGGCCGAAGAATTCAGAATTTTCGGCGCCGTCTTACCGCCCGCTGAAGCCTGACGCACTTTACCTTTCCGGCGAGGAATGGGCCGGAAAACTCGGCGCCGCGCCAATGCGGCGCCTGTCGCCATTTTCTGCGCCGGAGAGCCAGCGCGCCTTCTCTTTTGGCGCCAAGGTCGGCCGCACGTTCGCAGCCGAGCGCGCTGCGGAGAAAGTGAACATTTTTGACGCGGTGCGCGATCATATTGACGAATTGGCGCGGGGGAAGAAGCGCGCCTTCATCGCCTGTTGGACCGACGGTTCCGCCGATCGCATGCGGGCGGTGCTGGAAGAGCACGGGCTTGACGATGTCGGCCATTTTGAGTCGTGGAAACCGGCACTGG
Organism: Parvularculaceae bacterium; assembly: GCA_041753055.1. Classification (GTDB taxonomy): domain Bacteria; phylum Pseudomonadota; class Alphaproteobacteria; order Caulobacterales; family Parvularculaceae; genus Amphiplicatus. The sequence continues at coordinate 19,754 of JBGSVH010000021.1, read as the reverse complement.
CGTCGAAATCCGCGGTGGCGACCGTATTGCTTGGCCTCGAGACCGGATTTGTTACTGACAGCGCCGCCTTTATTTCCGAACAGGATATCCTCGGCGACCGGCTGGTCAGGCGCGGCCGGCGCAAACGAGCGGATAATTTCCTGACTGAAGCGTCGAGCCTCTCGGTCGGCGATCTCGTTGTGCATGTCGATCATGGCGTTGCGCGGTATTCAGGCCTGAAAACGCTCGGCGTTCAAGGCGCACCGCATGACTGCCTGCAACTCGATTATGCGGGCGGCGACAAATTGTTCCTGCCTGTCGAGAATATCGACTTGCTATCGCGATTCGGATCGGACGATCCCAATGCGTCGCTCGACAAGCTCGGGGGCGCCGGATGGCAAAGCCGCAAGGCGCGGATACGCGCGCGCGTCAAGATGCTCGCCGAGCAGTTGATCGCGATCGCCGCCAAACGCGAAATGAAGACAACAGACAGCGTTTCTCCGCCGGCGGGCCTCTATGACGAATTTTGTGCGCGCTTTCCTTATGCGGAAACGGAAGACCAGGAAAACGCCATTGCCGATGTCGTGGAGGATCTCGCCAGAGGCCGGCCGATGGACAGGCTTATTTGCGGCGACGTCGGTTTCGGCAAGACCGAAGTGGCGCTGCGTGCGGCGTTCATTGTCGCAATGACCGGGCGGCAGGTCGCCGTCATCGCGCCGACCACCTTGCTGGCGCGCCAGCATTTGAAGAATTTTAATGAACGCTTCAGGGGCTTTCCGCTGCGCGTCGGCGGGCTGTCGCGCCTGATTGCGGCAGCGGACGCGACGAAAGTGAAAGCAGGTCTCGTTGATGGTACGGTCGATATCGTCATCGGAACGCACGCGTTGCTGTCGAAGGCGATCAAGTTTCGCGACCTCGGCATGGTAGTGGTTGATGAAGAACAGCATTTCGGCGTCAAACACAAAGAGCGCTTGAAGGAATTTCGGGCCGACACGCATGTCCTGACGCTGACGGCGACGCCGATACCGCGCACCTTGCAACTGGCGATGAGCGGCATTCGGGACCTCTCGCTGATTGCAACGCCGCCGATCGACCGGCTGGCGGTGCGCACGACAGTTGGGCCATTTGATCCGGTTGTGACGCGGGAGATGATCCTGCGCGAACATTATCGCGGCGGACAGAGTTTTTACGTGGCGCCGCGTATTGCGGATCTGGATGGTATTGCAGAATTTTTGACCCAGTCGGTTCCGGAAGTTCGCTTCAAGGTCGCACACGGCCAGATGGCGGGCGGCGAGCTCGAAGACATCATGAACGCTTTCTATGATGGAAAATTCGATGTTCTGGTTTCCACGACCATTGTTGAATCGGGCCTCGACATTCCAACCGCCAATACGCTGATCATTCATCATGCCGACAGGTTCGGGCTTTCACAGCTTTATCAATTGCGCGGCAGGGTTGGCCGCGCCAAGCAGCGCGCTTACGCGTATTTGACGACGTCGCCGCGGAAATCGCTGACGCCTGCGGCGGAGCGTCGCCTCAAGGTCATGCAGTCGCTGGATACGCTCGGCGCCGGGTTTACGCTCGCCTCGCACGACCTTGACATTCGCGGGGCCGGGAACCTCCTTGGCGAAGAACAGTCGGGTCAGGTGAAAGAAGTTGGCGTTGAGCTTTATCAGCACATGCTGGAAGAGGCGGTTGCCGAATTGCGGCAGGGCGATACGCCAGGTGAAGATCAGTGGTCGCCGCAGATCAATGTCGGGATAGCGGTTTTGATACCTGATGATTATGTCTCGGATCTTAATGTGCGGATGGCGCTTTACCGTCGCCTTGGCGACCTTCACGAGGAAAACGACATTCAGGGATTTGCTGCGGAACTTGTCGACCGCTTTGGCCGATTGCCGCGCGAGGTCGAACAATTACTGCAGATCGTTCAGATCAAGGAGCAATGCAGGCAGGCCGGCGTCGCCAAGATTGACGCCGGACCAAAGGGCGCTGTCGTCAGCTTCCGCAATGACCGCTTTGCCAATCCCGCCGGTCTCGTCCGCCATATTTCGGAATCGCCATTCGAAATCAGACTGCGCCCGGATCAGAAACTCGTCTTCCAACAGAACTGGACAGACGAAAAAGCGCGGCTCGCAGGGTGCCGCAAAATCCTGACTGTGCTTGAGGAAATCGCAGCGGCGCCACGTTAACGGGCGGCGCGGCCGGCATTTTGGTGGACGCGCAGCTGACGAACCAGTGCGGCTATCGCTGTTTCAATGGATTCGCCCGGATCGCGTTCGATGGCGGCCGCAGAAATTTGAGCGATATCGAGGGTCGAGCGAACCAGCGTGCCGGTAATGACGCCTTCGAGCCGCTCAGCGATGCGCAGGGAATCGCGGGCGCGGACATTGCGCAATAACAGGACAAGCGTTGTCGGCGTCAGTTTGGCGATCATGTCCTCTGCACGAACCAGCCGCGCAGTGGTTCGAAGCGCATCATTGAGTGCGCCGGAGATGGCTTCGGCGGGCGCGCCTTCTTGGCGTGGGGTAAGAGAAAGGCCGACCAAAGACACAGGTTGCCGCATTTCGTCTGCACGACGAAAGACCCTGATCGCGTGATGGGCAAAAAACCGCGCGCCGGCAACGCCATCACTGCCGCCCGCGCAACCGGCGGGCGATCGAAGAAACAGGCGGATTGACGAGGCCATGCGAGCGCGCCGGGCACAAAGGTCGATACGGCTCGCGAGGTCGCCGTCGAGGTGGCCGGCCAGAATCGAATCGAAGCCATCGCGCGCCGCACACCGGTCGAGAAGATCTTCATTCTGGGCGGCAAGAATGACTGGCAGTCGCCGGTGATCGCGATGGCGCCGCAAGGCTCGGGCGAGCGCGAGCAAGAGATCGTTTTCATCTTCGGGAAGGAAGATCGCGCTGTCAAACTGGCAATGATCGAGGGCGCGCATGACCTGACCGGCGGTAAAGACACATGTTGTTTGCGAGGCGGTCTGCCGGACCGCGTTGCATGCGCTCAGGGTCGTGGGCGAGGGCCTGCCGGCGATCAGCACCGAAAGACCCGTCTTTTCGTCGCCAAGGCCTGTGAACGAACAGGTTCGTCCGTCCGCAATGAGGCTCTTGATGCGCTCGCCCATTTCATCGACGAGACCCGCGAGCCGCAACCGCTCGCGAATGGCGGCGACAACGGGCGTTGCGTCCTTGCGGACATAGCAGACGTCGGCGTGGCGGCGCAGCCAGCTGCGCCAGGCGCTGTCAGTCTCACCGGACGCAAGGATGATGACGCCGCACAAGGGTCCGAGTGCGCGCGCGCGCGCCAACAAGCCGGTCACAATCGGCTTTGACTGTTCGGCGCCCCGCAGGTCGAGCACCGCGATGTCCGAGCGATCGCCCTTTGACTCCGTCAACGACGCGTCGAAGATTTCAAAGCCGGCGGGTTCTGCGGCGGAAACGATACGGGCGCTCGGCCCCGCAGCTGAGGGCGAGAACCATGCGACACTCGCCTTGGGCCGTGCGACATCAAGGTTAATCATTCAGACCGGTCTTTGGACGCGGCCGAATTGGGAACATTAAGGCTAGCGCTGGCCGCTCTGCGACAGGTTATTCAATTTACGGGCCGAAGGGGTTTCGGCGCGGTCGCCGACCTTCGCGTTGAATGGCTGGGCGGCGCTCGCTGCGACGATTTTTGGCTCTTCAAGGCATACATCTGGTTCGCCGGCCGGCGACAGCCCTGAGGAAACCGCCCGCTGCTGATAGCAGGGAAGCGCGGCAAGGAATTCCTGCGGCCGGTTTGCGGGACCCGCCTCGCGGTAGAGTTGCGCCGTCCGGATGCCGACATAGCGCCAGTGCCAGGGCTCATAAGTGTCTTTGCCGGGCAGATAATTATTGCCCGGAGGGTAGGAGAGAATGAAACCGAAACGAAACGCGTTTTCTTCAAAGCACTGGTAGGTGCGATCGCTTTGACGCATCAGCCGCCCGCCAACATCAATATCCGCGGCAAGCCCTAACTGGTGTTCCGAAATGCCGGGCGGGGTCACCGTGCCAAGACTGCCGATTCGGGCATAGAGGTCTTTTTGCGTTGAATAGGCCCGATACCCCGAACGCAATGAAATCCGCTCGCCGGACTCCGCCCGGCACAGCGACATCAGCTGTGCGAGACGCACCGGCATATTCGACTCGCGCGCTTCCTCCTCGGAATCGGCGGCGAGCCTGATGCTCATTTCCTCGACATCGGCGTTTTTGGATAGTGGGATCGAATAGGACACCGCCCGCACAAGATCTGTTGGCGCGTAGGACGCCGTCAACGGGAATTGTTGAGACACTGGCCGGTCGGTATCGAGCTTGCGGTCGCGCACGCGGTTTGCCGCGTAACGCTGCGCGCCGAATGCGTCGCGGAATAGCGCGCGCATATGCTCGTTCAGCGCCTGCGCTTCGGTTGCCCGCCCTTGCGCCTCGTAAACGCCGGCGAGGAGCTTGATGTATAGGCTGAGTTCCGGGCTGTTGGCGCCTTTGGCTTTTTCCTGGGCGTGAAAGGCGTCGAGATAGAGTTTCTCTGCATCTTCAAGACGGCCCATGCGTTCATAAACGGGGCCAAGCACCAACGCGATCTGGACCGTGTCCGGGTGATCGGCGCCAAGGATGTCCTTGCGAATGGCAAGTGCAGACGAAAGCAGTCCCGCAGAGGCGTAAAGGCCATCATCCCTCAGCGCGAAAAACGCACCGATTTTCGTCATGTCGCTCGCAGCGGAAAGTTTTGCTTCGCGCGCGCCGGAAAAATATTCCGGATTGCCGGTTGGCTTCAGCGCTTCGGTGAATAGTGTGCCGGACGCCGAGATGAGATTCGCATAGACATTCTCAATCGACTTGTCATCGCCGGCTTCCATCCGCGAGGTAGAATCCCCCGACAGATCCAGGAATTCGGTATAGATCGAAACGGCGCGCGCAATATTGCGTTTGATGATCTGTGAGCGCGCAAGCTTGTCTTCGATCAGGGCGCGGTCAACGCCGCTAAGGCCGTCGGCCCATTTGGACCCGAGCGCTTCTTCGAAAAGAGCGGCGCTGCGATCGTATTTGCGCGCGTCAAAAGCGCTGGACGCCACTTGCGCCTTGAAGGACGCGAGATCTTCGTCGGAGACGCCGTCCTTGCGGCGAAGCGCGATGACGCGCTCGCCATAGCCTTCCGCCGCACCGGGATAACCGCCGCCACGAAGTGCGTCAAAACGGCTCTCGGCGGCGTCCGGATCGGTCCAGACGGTAAAATAAAAGCCAGCGCCATAGATCGCGGCGAGCGCCAGAAACGCGCACGCAAACATCGGCGGCGGACGCATTTTCATGTCCGTTGACGACCCCCTAGCCGCACCTACAACCCCAATTGGTGTGAGATTATCACCAAGCGCGCGTCAAGGCGAGGCGGTAGCGCCAAAAAGCCGGGAATTGCTGGCGATCACAGCAAAAACCCGGTAAGCGGGCCGCTTTTGCGGGAGCTGTTCATGCGAGGGACCGGTCGCCGGCGGCTTTTTCTGATGCGGCACGGCCATGTCGACTATTTTGCGCCAGGCATCACCGATCCGCGAACCGTCCTGCTGACCGACGAGGGGCGGGCCCAGGTGGCCGCGGCCCGCGAGGCGTTACGGTCGGTCGAATTTGACCTTGCTGTTCACAGCGGTCTGCCGCGGACAATCGAGACGGCGGCTATCGTGCTCGCCGGCCGGGAGATCGAACCCCGTCAGGAGGCGGGACTTGAAGAGCTGAAAAGCGGCTGGATCGTCGCTGAAAGCCGAGAGGAACTGGCCGCCCGCCTCGCCTTCAGCTTCGATGATGCACACGAGCCGGACGCGTGTTTTCTCCCCGAGGGCGAGAGCTTTGGCGACGCCGAGCGCCGTATCACCGAAGCGATGGGGCGGCTGATCGGCGAGGAGGATTGGCGGACGGGCCTCATCGTTGCCCATGAGGGGGTGAACCGGATTATTCTCGGCTGGGCCTGCGGTGGGGGCCTCAAGACCATTGGCGCATTTGAGCAGGACCTTGCCTGTATCAACGTCATCGACCTCGACATCACGGCGCGCGAGGACGGGGCGGGGCTCCAGATTGAGCGCGCCCTGTTGAAGGCCGTCAACGTCACACCCTACGACTATGTGAAGGACGGCCTGCCGCGGACCAGTCTTGAGCACCTGTTCGGTATTGATTTTGGCCTTGGCCGGCCGCCGCGCGGGTAATCCGACCGACTTTCCCTGGGACCGAATCGGCGCTTTGCCCTTGCGCCCTTAAAGGTTAAGATGGGCGGCTGGGGATAGTTGACGGTAGGGGATCAATATGGCTTACGGGGCAAAACGGGGCATCAAAACGCCTGGCGAATACGGGTTAATGGACATCGCGGGCCTTTCGCTCGCCGGCGCGGCCGGCATCGTAGCCGCGCTCGTGACCGATTATCGGCAACAAGGCGAAGCGTCGTCGCTCTACACAATCAATCAATGGGCGGCTGCGCTCGGCGAAGTGCTAGGATTTGGCAATGTTCCCCTATGGGGCGTCGTCGTCGCTCTTATTGCTGTGGGCGGACTGTCCATCTTCTATTTTCAGCCGATCACCAGACAGGGCGCCTTCGCGCAGGGCTTCGGTCTCCTCGCGGTGCTGATGACGGCGGTGCCCGCTGATCTCGCTGCCGGACTCCAGTCGACCGGAGCCGTATTGCCTGACCTCCAGCCGGTCGCAATGAATCGGGAAGCTGCGCGCGCCGACGGGATCGTGCTTGCATCGCTTCAAGCTGAACCGGCGCAGATTGTCCAGGTGCAGGACAGACAAGCGGCGCGTTATGTCGTCGAACTACACATCGTCTTTCCTGGCGGCGTGCCGTCAGATCTCGACTCGATGATCCGTCGCGGCGCCGTTCGCGGGCGTCTGCACAACGCAGACACAGACGAAACATATAATCTGTTCAAGACAGCTGGCGGCGATCTCATTGTTCGTGGCGACTCCCTGGTAATCCGCGCGGGCGTTCCGGCCCGCTCAACGGAGGCGACGCTTTGGGTGCGAATTGAAGCTGATGGGTATGCGATTGAAGAACAGTCGGCCAAAGCGACGCTCGACGACAGCCTTTTATGGACCGTCAATATGCGGGCATCGTCAATGCCGCTGTTCATTCAGCGATTGTCCAAATCCTACTGGTTCTGACCCAGTGTCAGGCTAAGCCGGTATTTTCCGTCCGCGGAAGTCAGCGATGATTGCCCGCGCAGCATTGTGCCCCGGTGCGCCCGTGACGCCGCCGCCCGGATGCGCGCCCGATCCGCAGAGATAGAGGCCCTTAACTGGCATTCTGTAATCGGCAAAGCCCGGTTGAGGGCGCGTTGAAAACATCTGATCGAGCGACAGCCGCCCGTGCATGATATCGCCGGCGACCAGCCCAAACTTGCGTTCAAGATCGAGCGGCGAATGCATTTGCCTGGCGATAATGCTCGCGCGGAAATTTGGCGCATATTTGGTGACGGCGTCGATAATCGTTTCTGCTGCCTGATCTCGGCAGTCGTTCCAGTTTCGCCCGTCTGAAAATTCCGGCGCAAATTGCTGGCAGAAAAGGCTGGCGACGTGTTTGCCGGCGGGCGCGAGGCTGTCGTCCATGGTCGATGGTATCAACATCTCAACAATTGGCTCACGCGACCAGCCATACTGACGCGCGTCGAGCCACGCCCGGTCGAGATAATCGACCGTCGGACCAATGACGATGCCCGATCGATGATGCTCTCCGACGCCGTCGTAAGGCAGCGCTGAAAATTGCGGCAGTTCGGAAAGGGCGACATTCATTCTGAACGTGCCGGACCCGCAAACGTAGTTTTCCATCCGCTGACGCGCTGTTGCATCGATATCTTTCGCGCCGACAAGCTTTGTCAGCAACAGTTTCGGATTGACGTTTCCGACTACCGCGCGCGCGCGGATAATCTCGCCATTTTCGAGTTTGACGCCGACAGCTCTGCTCCCTTCGACAATCACTTCGGAGACAGCCGCGCCAGTCGTGATTTCAACGCCGCGCGCTTCGGCGACCCGGCGCATCGCCCCGGTGATCGCGCCCATTCCTCCGATAGCGTGACCCCAGCGGCCCTTCTTGCCGTTTACCTCGCCAAAGGCATGATGAAGCAGCACGTAGGCTGTTCCGGCGGCGTAGGGCGAAGCGTAAGCGCCAACGATTCCGTCAAACGCGAATGCGCCGATGATGGTTGGGTGTTCGAAATATCCCTGGAGGAATTCGGCGGCTGACTTGGTGAACAGATCGAGGATCAGCGTCTGGTCTTTTTGTTTTAACCGCGCAATGCGCCCGCCTGTCGTCAGCGCCCGCCACAAATCCGGAAGGCCGCCGCCGAGATTGGGCGGGGTTTGCAGCACCATGTCGCGGATCACGTCGGCGCCGGTGTCGATCGCCTCATAATACCGGGGCAGCGCCTCGGCGTCTTTCTGCGACAGACGCGCGAATTCCTGCTTGTTGCGTTCCGGTTCAAAGGTGAGTTTCAGATACTCGCCCTCTTTGATCCCGGTCGGCCAGAAATTCGATATGTCGCGCTCGACGACTTTTAGGCCGTTGCCGTAAAGATCAAGGTCGGCGATTACCTTGGGATTGAGAAGGCTGACCGTGTAACTAGCGGTCGAGTTCCGATAGCCGGGGTGGAACTCCTCGGTCACTGCCGCGCCTCCGACAATATCGCGCCGCTCAAGCATGCGGACGGTGATCCCGGCCGCAGCGAGATAGGAAGCGCAGACAAGACCGTTATGGCCAGCGCCGATGATCAGGATGTCAGGCGTCGCATTCGTCATAAAAGCCGCTTTCGCATGGCGATCCGGGGACGGAAATCAAAGCCCCAGGCCGCTTCTTGGTTGATTGTCCGGAGCAGGCCCTTCCGGTCGGGGCCTGGCTTAAACTCCTCAAAGCCGAGCCGCCGATAGTAAGGCGCATTCCATGGGACATCGCGATAAGTCGTCAGCGTCATGCCGTCAAAGCCTTTTAGCCGTGACCAGTCGATACCGCCCGCGATCAAGCGGCGGGCAAGCCCCAGGCGTTGGTGTACAGGATCGACATCGATTTCAACGAGGTGGACCTCTCCATCCAGAGGCTCAAACATCGCAAATCCGGCGAGACCGCCATCCGCAGCGAACGCGGCGAGCGTTATTCCGCAATCGAGAATTCGCCCGTGTTCAGTTATATCCCGGACCGGCCCGTCTGCGCAAAACTCAAAGCCAATGGTCCTGAACTGCTGCGCGGCGCGCCGTTCCAGTGCGCGCATTGATTCTATATCGGCGACGGTCGCTGGTTTGATCGCGTAGGTAAAATGAGATCCATTCATGCGACGTACACTGGCGCCGCTTTGGCGGGAAGGGAAGCGCCGCCCGCCGCTTCCATAAGGCGGCAGCGTGTCATGCCAATTTACGTAAGTCCGATTTCCTTTAGCCGCTGCTTCAAAAAAGCGTCCGCGGTGATCGGCGGATATTTCGCGCCGGCGCCGATACAGCTTGGAATGCAGTCGAGCAGGGCGTCGGCGAATGGGTGCATGAAAAACGGCATCGAATATCGCGAGACATTTGGCCCGCTCGGGTTGACGACCCGGTGCGTCGTTGCGGGGATCACGTCATTGGTGACACGCGCCAGCATATCGCCGGCGTCGACGATGAGATTGTCCGGCTCGGTTTCGACGGCAAGCCACTCGCCATTGCGGTCGAGGAGTTCAAGCCCGGAACCCTTGGCGGCGACCAAAATGGTGATGAGATTGATATCTTCATGTGCGGCGGCGCGCAATGCTTGCGGGTCGGCGTCTTCCGGCACCGGCGGGTAGTGGAGAAGGCGGAGAATTGAATTGCCGTTGGTCGCCATCTTGCGGAAATAATCGCCAGCGACGCCAAGCGACGGCGCCAGCGCCTCCAGCATGGCAAAGCCAGCCTCTTCAAGCGCAGCATAAAGGTGCAAAAACGTCTCGCGAAACCGCGCAGGGTTATCCGGCCATCTGTTTTGCGGGTAGATATTTCCGAGCGGCGAAGCGTATGCAAATTCACGGCCGATGTGAAAGAACTCTTTAAGGTCTGCGACTTTCGCATCCTTGGCGTGCTCGCGGCCGAATGGCGTGTAACCGCGTTGGCCGTCCGGGTCTGCGCCGTAACGCAATTTTTCTTCAAGCGGGCGATCGAAGAACTCTTTTGACAGGTCGTATGCGCGGCCCAGCAAGTCACGGCTGACCCCATGATCTTTCAGAATGATGAATCCGAAATGCTGGAATCCCTCCATCAGGGCGTCAATGAAGTCGCGCCGCTCATTGTTGCCGCCTGCAGTAAACGACTGGAGGCTGAGTTCCGGGACGCGATCGTAATTTCCTAGCATGGCTGTTTTCCTTTTTTTGGCCATCAAGGCGCGCGCGCCGACATTCGTCAAGGCGGCAAAAGCGCTTTATTAACCAAAGCCGCGTTTAGTTGCGTCAGGTGGAGTTTTCCGATGGGACTGAAGCTGACGTTGAAGCCGGGCGAAAGGGTCGCGATTAATGGGGCCGTCATCGTCAATGGCGACCGGCGGACCGAATTTGTCGTCGAAAATCGCGCCAGCGTCTTGCGCGAGCGCGACATTATGCTCTCGGAAGACGCGACAACGCCCGCCCGCCGCGTCTACTTGCCAGTCATGCTGATGGCGCTTGATCCTGGATCCCGCAAGCACGCCTTTGGCGAGTTCGAGCGGCGGCTGACTGAAATCGCCGGCGTCCTTTCCGATCCGGCGGGACTGGCGCTCTGCCTCAAGATTTCCGCCGCTGTCGCCAATGGTTCGTACTACAAGGCGCTCGGTCACTGCCGGGCGCTGATCGAGTTCGAGAATGAAAGACTGCCCCATGTCGCATGAAGCTTACCGCACTGCGCAAAAATCGACCGCCAATCCGCGTGACGCTGAATATCGCGCCTTTTCCGAGGCGACGCGCCTGTTGTTGTCAGCAAAAGAGAGCGGCAGGGCGGACCTGAAGCAACTCATTGAGGCCGTGCACCTCAATAGGACATTGTGGGGCGTTCTTGCTTCCGATTGCGCAGACGCCGCTAATGAACTGCCGAGCGAAACGCGCGCCTTGATCATCTCTCTCGCGCGCTGGGTCTCGCTCTATTCGAGCGACGTGATGCAGAAGAAGGAAAGCGTCGAGCCGCTGATCGACGTCAACCGGATTATCATGGATGGCCTTGCAGGGCGCCGCCCCGCAGCGTGACTTTTCTGCCGGCCGGCATTTTTTGCCGGGCAAGTTTTGCCAGGCCAGCGGCAAATTCTGTTTACGAATGATTAGGCTTACTTGCCGGATGGCGAAGCAATGCGGCGCCCGGGCCCGGAGTTAACCCCGGTAAACAGACCCTAAAACGGCAGATTACTTGCTCGTTACTTCACGCCGGTGTCATGCGCAAAGCGCTATGCCGGGGGAGCGAAAAATCGCTCTTGAACCCAGAAAGGGAGACCGTCGATGGTCAACAATGTCACGACGAATCCGGGCGCGCTCGTCGCCCTTCAAAATCTCAACCGCATTTCCGATCAGCTGAATGATGTTCAGCGCCGCGTTTCGACCGGCAAAAATGTATCAAGCGCAAAGGATAATCCCGCGCTTTACGCGCTGGCGCAAAAACAGCGCGCCGAACTCGGTTCAATCGAGTCCGTGCAGCAAGGTCTGCGGATCGGCTCCTCGGCGGTAGATGTGGCGGTCGCCGCCGGCGAGGGCATTTCCGATATCCTTGTGCAGATGCGCTCAATTGCTTCGCAGGCTGCGGACACCTCGCTTGGCGCGTCGGAGAGGGCGCTACTTCAAAGTCAGTACTCCGCTCTCGGCGACCAGATTAACCGCATGATCGACAGCGCGACAATTGGCGGCCGCAATCTTCTTGACGGCACGACCGCCACATTGACCGTCAACGCCAGTACAGACGGTTCGTCGACGATTGTCATCAACGGTTACAATCTGACCAACACTTCGGTGCTGACGATCGATAGGACCGGCGGCGATCTTTCGACCGCAGGCGGGGCGGCGACAGAACTTGCGGACATTGATACGACGATCGACAATCTGACGAGCGCACTTGCTAATCTTGGCGCTGGCTCGAATTCGCTTGGTCTTCAGGGAAAGCTTCTGACTCGCATTGCAGACGCGCTTGAAATCTCAATTGGCAATCTGACCGACGCCGATCTCGCGAAGGAAAGCTCCCGCCTGCAAGCGCTGCAGGTGCAACAACAGCTCGCGATCCAGACGTTGTCAATCGCCAACGCTGCGCCCAACGCGATCCTCGCGTTGTTCGCTTAAGCGAAACCTTGAAGCCGCCGCATCTAAAAGATGCGGCGGCGGGCAGGGAAAGATGGAAGTGGGAAAATTGACCAGTGCGCCGTCCGCCCTCCCGCCAAATCATGCGGGGGAAGAGCGAAACCGGGCGCTCGCGCAAAAGCGGCAGGATCTCTCCGCCGAACAAGTCGCGCGCGCGGAAGACAGCAAGGCGCGCGCCGCCGAGCAACTTGCGCAAATTCGCGAGGCTGTGGCGCGTGTCCTCGGGGCCAACACCAGATTGTCAATCACGCGATCCGAAACGTCGCTGGACTTTGTCTATCGCGCGATCGACATCGACACCGGCGAGATCGTTAACGAATGGCCGCAGGACACATTTATTGAACTCGTCCGCGGCGTTCGCGAAGATGTCCGGACAGATATTGATGCGGGACTTATGCTCGACCGCGTCGCCTGACTTTCACGGAACCTCCCTACTGCCCGGCGCGTGTGCAAAGCGGCCGGGCTTTTTTTGAGGTCAGTTTTTCCGGGAAAACGCTGGCGGCGGGAAACGCCAATGTCGGTCTGACGAAACTAACTACGCCAATCCGCCGCACCGCCGGCTGAGGACCTTCATTGGGGTTTTCGCGGGTGGGGGCTGGCGTCGCGCTGATTACCGCGATGCAGTTGCACAATCCGAAAATCCTGCGGTCGCACCCGAACGCTTGATAATGGCCAACTGATTGACCCCAAGAGGGCCGCCGTCGCATAAGGGAGTCCATGACAAAAAAGACTGCCGCCCGCCACCTTGTCGACGCGCTTGTAATGAACGGCGTCACGCATGTTTTCTGCGTACCGGGAGAGAGTTATCTCGCCGTCCTTGATGCGCTCTATGATGTCCGCGACCGGATCAAGCTGATCGTCTGTCGGCATGAAGCCTCGGCGTCGAACATGGCCGAGGCCTATGGCAAGCTGACCGGAAGGCCGGGGATCGTGATGGTCACGCGCGGGCCCGGCGCGACGCAAGGGTCGGTCGGCGTTCACACCGCCTTCCAGGATTCAACGCCGATGATCATGTTCATCGGTCAGGTGGAGCGTGACATGCTCGATCGCGAGGCGTTTCAGGAAATTGAGTATCGCCAGATGTTCGGCCCTGTTGCCAAATGGGCCGGCGAGATCGATGTTGCATCGCGCGCTGGCGAATATGTGAACCGCGCTTTTGCGACAGCGCAGAATGGCCGCCGCGGCCCCGTGGTGTTGGCGCTGCCTGAAGACATGCTGACGGAAGAGGTCGATGCCGAGCCGCTCCCGCCGGCGCCGGTTGCGATGGCGGCTCCGGATGAACGCGCGCTTGAATTGCTGCGCGAACATTTGGGCGGGGCGGAACGCCCGTTCCTCCTTGTCGGCGGCGGGGGGTGGACCGCGCATGCGGTCAACGATCTTAAGATCTTTGTTGAGGCGACCGGTCTTGCGGTTGGCGCCTCGAACCGGTCAAAGGACCTCTTTGACAATCTTCACCCGCAATATGCCGGCGATGTCGGCATTACTCCCGATCCAAAACTCGTCAATCGGATAAAAGCCGCCGATCTAGTGATCGCATTCGGTCCCCGCCTTGGTGAAACGACAACCGGCGGCTACCGGTTGTTAAAGGCGCCGCTCGCTGATCAGCCACTCATTCACATTCATCCGGGTGCAGAGGAACTTGGCCGCGTCTACACGCCGGTCCTTGCAATCAACGCGGCGCCGGAAACCATGGCGCGCGCGCTGGCCGCAGAACCATGGACGCTTGACGAAAATTGGCTGCAGCAGGCCTATGAAGCGCATTCGGACTTCGAAACGTTTTCAAAACCGCTCAAAGTCGCTGACGGCGTCAATCTCTCTGAAGTCTTCTCCTGGCTCGACAAGAATCTTCCGGTGGACGCGATCATGTGCAATGGCGCGGGAAATTACGCCGTCTGGCTGCATCGCTTTTACCGGCACAAGGAATTCAAGACGCAACTTGCGCCGACATCGGGCGCGATGGGATATGGATTTCCAGCCGCGATCGCGGCAAAGGCGGTTTACCCGCAGCGCGATGTTATTTGCGCGGCGGGCGATGGCTGCTTCATGATGGCGTCGAGCGAACTGGCGACTGCCGTTCAGTACAAGCTCAACGTCATCACGCTGGTTTCGAACAACTCAACCTACGGCACGATCCGCATGCATCAAGAACTTGAATACCCCGCGCGCGTTTCCGGCACCGACCTCGTCAATCCGGATTTCGCCGCCTATGCGCGATCTTTTGGCGCCTTTGGCGCAACGGTGACCCGGACGGAGGATTTTCCGGCGGTGTTTGCAGAAGCGAAAGCGAGCGGTCTCCCGGCCGTCATTGATCTCAAGACTTCAGCGAACGAAATTGCGCCGGGGCGGACGATTGAGGGGTTGCGAAAGCGCTAGCTGCCCCGTTGTTCCGCAGGCGCTGAATTGGTCAGCATCGCGATTTCAGCAAGCGCCACGGGAAGCGAAAATGCTCCGCGCGCCGCGAGATAACGCGGCTCCCAGTCGGGTCTGAATTTCTCCTTGAATTTCCGCAGTCCCTCGAAATTGTACCAGCGCCCGCCCTGTTCGTAGATGAGGCGGCCGAAGCGCGCGAATAGCGGCGCGTGGCGTTCTTCCGCGAGGCCGGACAGGGGCGCCATCGACAGGTCGACCTTTGCAAAGGCCGCATCTTTTGCCCACAACATCATTTCGGACAATAGGAAATCCATGGTCGATGGCGGCGACAGCGCCGGATCGTAACGCATCAGATCAAGCGCCGCCCATGTCTTGTCCGATGTCGTCAGCAATGTGCCGAAGGCGACCGTCTGACCGTTGATCGTGGTTTCGGCGACCGGGCAGCGATCAAGCAGCGACGCTTCGAACCGGCCAAGAGAAAACCGCTTTTCGCTGGTCTTGTGAAGCGCAAGCCAGGCGTCGGAAACAGGCTTCAATCTTGCAAGGAGGTCGGCGCTGTGCGGGGGCAGATGCATTTCGAATTTTGCGCCGTCGCGCTGCGTCAATTTCCGGTTTGCGTAACGGATCGATTCCCGCGCCTTTCCCGCCAGCGAGAAGTGCTCCAGCGAAACGACCGCGTTCTCGCCGATTTTCTCGACCTTGAAACCGAGGTCGAGAAGATCGGGTAACAGGCTGACGGGCGCTGCATAAATGACCGGCGTTCTGCCGACCCTGTCCGCCTCGTCACAAAAGGCTGACAATAGCGCGCGCCGTTCTTCGGGAGCGCCCGTTGGGCCCCCGAGCGCGATCATGCTTGACCCATAGACGGCGTAGCCGATGAAGCTGCGGCCGCTCGGCGAAAACATCAGCGCGTGATCGCCGGTCAGGCACAATATCGCTTCGGGGCGCGGATCGACGGCGGCGCCAAAAGCCAATTCCGCTCTTGAGAATTCGTCCGGTCCAGGCGCGGGCGGCGCAGGCCGGTGAAAGGTCGCGAAATATCGCCAGAATGCGACAACGCCGAGCGCAACGCCGCCAACCGCGACCGGCCGGCCGGCCCGGCCGATAATCGGGTCGACAAACAGCGACCACCACGGCGCCGTACGAAAGGCGGGATGCGTCGCCGCCCACAAGACGGCGGCAATCGTTGCAACCAGTAACGTTGCGCCGGCGGCGAAAAACCAGACCGGCGGCATCGTCAGCGAAAAGGCGCGCGCGCGCCGGTAAAACGAATGGCGAATCGAAATCAGAAAAGCGACGAACGCAAGCTGCAGTCCGGCGTCGACATAGCGTTCGTGATGCAACACGAAATACCCGGCGGCAGCGAGCGACAAGGTAGCCGCTGACCACATCGATGCGTCGACGCGCCGGCGCAGCCCGTCTGCAAGCGCCATCTGTGCGACGCCGATCAGCGCGGCGATGATACTCGGCGCCTCGACCGCAATCAGCGATATTGCGTCAACCGCGCGTGGGTGGTTGCTTGGGTTGGCGGCTGAAATGATGGTTGCCGCGCCGGCCAAGAATGCAAGCAACGAGGCAATCTGCGGCGCGGGTTCAAGTATCGCGACTCCGGCGCGTCCCGGCGGGACCTGGCGATCGACGGCATTCAATTGAAACGTCTTTCAAATGTGACCGGTTGGGTCAGCCGCAGTTTCATAACGGCTTCAGTCGGCATCGCAAAAAGAAGATTGTGCAATCGCTGGCGATTCAGATGAGTGATTCGTGCGCGCGCTAAGCCGTCGGCCGTCCAATCTTTTGCAGATCGTCAAATGATTTGATCAAGTCGCGGCCGTTCGCTGTTGGCAGGCCGTGGCGATCGAGCCAGCGCCGTTTAATCGCCGATTTGAGGACAAGCTCATCGCTGTCAGCCCCATCGAGCTGGCGCACGAATTTCATGATATTCTTCGCAATGACGTCGTCTGTCACCGGGTCAACTCCTGCACGATCTTGCCAGCCTGCTCGGAACGCGTGGTCGAAACGGCCAGCATCGGTCGCCGAATTAGTACACCTACGATGAAACGCGACGGGTTGATTACACACGTGAACGGCGAATCTGGCAAGAGCGGCGCGCGCCTGACCCCCATGCCTTTTCGTCGCGCCCCCTGTAAACCCTTCAAGAACGTGGTAAGCCGCGCCAAAACCCCAGTAGTTCCAACATAATCAGGGTGGAAACCGATGGATCACGGCAAGAACGAATTCACCACCAACGCCTCCCTAAAGGCCCGTCGTGACGACGCGCTACCGGTTGGTTTGCCTTCAAAATCAGGGGTTTATGTTGCAAAGGCGCAAAACGCCGAGCTTTGGGACGTGGAAGGCAAACGTTACATAGATTTCATCGGCGGTATTGGCGTTTTAAACGCCGGGCACCGCCACCCGAAGGTTGTCGCCGCGATCAAGAAACAGGCGGAAGAGTTCATCCATACCAGCTTCGGCATTGCGCAATACGAGGTCTATGTCGAACTCGCCGAGCGGCTGAACAAGCTGGCCCCGGGTCCGTCCAAGAAAAAGACCGCGCTCTTTAACTCCGGCGCCGAGGCGGTCGAAAACGCGGTCAAATTTGCGCGGCGCATCACCGGCCGTCCGGGGGTCATCGCTTTTGAAGGCGCCTTCCATGGCCGGACGCTTCTTGCAACGACGCTGACCGGCAAGGCCAAACCCTACAAGATCGGGTTTGGGCCGCTCGTGCCCGCGATCTTTCACTCTCCGTATCCTGACGTTTATCATGGCGTTTCGGTAGAATCCTGCGTCCGTCACCTCGACCAGATTTTCAAGATGTCGATCCCGGCGGAAGAGGTTGCCGCGATCATCGTCGAGCCGGTGCAAGGCGAGGGCGGTTTCAACGCAGCACCCGCGGAGTTCCTGCAGCATCTCAGGAAAATCGCCGATCAGCATGGCATTATCCTCATCGCCGACGAAATTCAGTCGGGCATGGGGCGCACAGGCAAGATGTTCGCCTTCGAACATGCGGGCGTCGAACCTGATCTATTGTGTGTCGCAAAATCGATTGCTGCAGGGTTGCCGTTGTCGGCGCTGGTCGGCAAGGCGGAGTTGATGGACAAGATTGCTGCGGGCGGCATGGGGTCGACCTATGGCGGCAATCCGGTCGCCTGCGCCGCGGCGCTCGCGGTGCTTGATGTTTTCGAAGAAGAAAACCTCCTGCAGCGCGCCAACGAAATCGGCGCCAAAGTCGCGGCCAGCTGGCGCGCGCTGCAAAACGGCGTCGCCAAGGGGCATTTCGGCGACGTGCGTCAGGTTGGCGGCATGATCGCGGTTGAATGTGTGAAGGACGGCGATCCGATGAAGCCGAATGGCGATCTTGCCGCGAAGATTCAAGCCGAAGCGCGCGATCGCGGCCTCATCATGACGACGGCGGGCGCCTATGCGCAATGCCTGCGCTGCCTGGTGCCGCTGACGATCTCCGACAAGATGCTCGACGAAGGCCTCGCCATTTTCGCGGAGGCGACGAAAGCGTCGGTCACGGCCGCCTAATTGGACGCCGCGTTGCGGTCGATGGCGACGACGTCGATCCCGCGGCGCTTGATGATCTTGCGGATTGTCTTGTCGCTGATGCCTTCGCCGTTCCTGACAACGATTGAAATCGTTTGCGCGCGGATGTTGACGAAAGCGGCGGCGACTTCATTACGGTCGGCGAACGCCTCCTCGATCGCCGCGGCGCAAAAAGCGCATTCAAGACCCTTGACGGCAACAAGAACAAGACTGCCGCCCGCGTCGATCGCCGCAGCGATGCGGGCGTTGGCGACGTCGAGCGGCTCTGCGGGTCCGAGGTTGAGCCCGGCATGGTCCTTGTGACACTGGAAGTTCGGCGATTCGACCGATGTCGCTATCGTGTGATCGGCGAACGCCCCTTGCGGCGCCCTGGTCAAATTTTTGGGCGTTCCGGCATCGTCGGCAGCGGCGCTGACGACAAGTCCAAAACAGGCAATGATGGCCAAGGCCAATCGCATTTCGATCCCCAATCCCCGTTGGCTTCAAGGATCTTCCGTAAGGGCGCATATTGCAACCGAATGCGTCGATTTGGCGTTCGGCGCAGCCTTTGCAACCGCCCGTATGCGGTCCCGCTTGCGCCTTCGCCGAAAAGGGTCAGGGCGCCCGGCCCGCAAAGACCTCATCATGGCGCCGACAGATCTCAGGCCACAAGCTTTTGATCTCCGGAACGTCAAGCTCGAATGTCGATTTGACACAGGCCGCGAGCGCATCGGCGTCTTCAATCAGCGTCGTCTCGCGGCCGCTCTTTCCGGTTCTGGTCAGGACGCGCCCGCGAAGCGCCAGATGCTCGTTTGGCCGGCGGCGTTGGGCGACGAGGTTGGCGACAAACGGGGACGAGGGATCGTTCTGCAGGAACTGGCACTTGGCGGACAAGAGCGCCTCGTCGGCGGGATCGGTGCGGAAATCGAAACTGAAAGGGCCAGCGCCAGCGTCTTCGGTAAAACGCCAGAATTCCTTGTCGACCCTGTTGAGGGATATTCTGTAGGGATCATCTGACAGGTCAGCCTCCGTCAGCGCGAGGATTTTTGTGAGGCTTCCGCCAAAGCCGACATCAACGAATTTGGCGCCGTCGCACTGGACAAGCAGACAGAGATGATTGCCGAGCGCAGTATCGCCCGATGTTTCGCGCATGACGCCGGCGCCAAGGCGCGTCACGTCAAATCCGATCTCGGCGAGCGCCCAGCCGAACAGTCCATTCATTTCATAGCACCAGCCGCCGCGCCCGCGCCGGACGATCTTGTCATAGGCCTCCTCGGCGCGGGTCGACAGCGGCCGCCGCAACTGAACGTCGAGGTTTTCAAAAGTCAGCGCGAGGATGTGGGCGCGCTGCAGCACCGCGAGCGTTTCCGTGTCCGCCCTGATGGGCCCGCGATAATTGATGCGTTGAAGATAGCGGTCGAGTTTCATCACTGAGCCTTTTGCCGTAGGGTCCGTGGCGGGGGCGTAGCACAAGGCGATTCTTTTCGACAGGATCGGCGAGCAACGAGCGGGAGAAAAGAGATGGCGAACGACAGTTTTGACTTGAACAGACGCGCGCTGCTCGGCGGCGCGGTCGCTGCCGGCGCGATGG
>JBGSVH010000020.1:0-4805 GCA_041753055.1 Parvularculaceae bacterium | reverse complement strand
GCGGATCAATTCGCCGCCGAGCTCGCCTTCCAGCGCCTGGACCGCTCGCGTCAGCGCCGGCTGCGAGACGTTGCACTCTTCTGCTGCGCGCGTGAAATTCAGCGTCTGCGCAAGCGACAGGAAATACCTGATCTGCTGCATTTCCATTACCGGCGCCTCCTCCGCCCCGGGCCACTGACGAACGATCATTATACAACAAGTTGCAATCGCGTCGAGGAACTAACTGGCTTGGACATCAGAGCGCCGAGGCGTTTCGTATGTGGTTCGTGGTCGAAATGGCGTCCAACCAGGCCGGGAAACGGCCGAAGGAGGTCGGGCTGTTAGCGTCGTTGGGAGGCCCGGCCCTTCCGGGGATCGAGCCAGAGCTTGCCTTCAACGTACTCAGCCGTAATGCGGAAATTCCGAAGCAATTTTCCGCCGACATTTAGGTCGCCACTCCCGTTGCTGTGAGGCCGTTTTCTTCCGCGCAATTTCGATCAGCCAGGGAGAATGCGGCGGCGCTGTCGAGGAGCACGGATAACTCCACGCCGTTCCCGCTCGACTTCTCACGGCCCGGCAAACCGACGGACAACGCATCCATCGAGTCATTCAATGGGAAATTCCGCGCGGAATGCCTGAACGCGCATTGGTTCCCGACGCTCGATGACGCCAGAGAAAAGATTGAGCATTGGTGTAGAGAATATAGCGACAATAACGAGGAAAGATCGCACAGCGCGTTCGGCGATTTACCCCCGATAGCGCTCATTAACCGCGACAGCGCTTCCCGCCCGCCGTCGTGAAAAGACCGCGAAAAATCCGTCCCTACGCGGTCTCAAGATTCGGGGGCGCCTCAGTCACGCTGGCGCGATAGGAAAGCCGCTGCGTCCCGATATCATCTGGCCTGACCGACGCCGCGCCAAGGCGATGAATCCCAACACCATCGTGCGATGGTTCTCGACTTTTGAATCGGTGAGGCTTGGCTGTTCGTTTCATGCCGGAGATGGACCTGGAGCACACGGTCCGCAAAGGGCGAGCTTTCAAGCTCGCACAATCTCGTCGAGAATTCTTACTTGCCAAATTCTTTCATTGCGACGGCGGCGCCATATAGAGCCGCGCCTTCCTTGATGATCATGCGAACTGGAACCGCCACGACGTAATCCTGCATTCGGCCCTTGTCGCAGAACCGTTCGACAAATTCGCTCGCGAGAAAAATCTCCCGGATCTTTGGCAAGATACCGCCGCCGAGCACAACGCCGCCACGCGCGCCGGTCGAAAGCACTGCATCGCCGACGACCCCGCCCAAAATCCGGCAAAACATCTTTACTGCATGGCCTGCAATCGGGTGCTCGCTCACCGGTGCAGCAGAAATGTCGCGCGCCTGCAATAAAATTGCTGGTGAATTGGCGTGCGAACACAGGGCGCGGTATATGCTGACGAGGCCCTGTCCCGAAAGCAGCCTTTCCACCGATACCCGCGCATGGTCGCGGGCGATGAATTTCATGACTTTCGTTTCTTCGTCGGTCCGCGGCGCGAATGCGACATGGCCCCCTTCCGTTGCAACGATCTTTGAGCCCGA
This sequence comes from Parvularculaceae bacterium, assembly GCA_041753055.1. Lineage (GTDB taxonomy): Bacteria > Pseudomonadota > Alphaproteobacteria > Caulobacterales > Parvularculaceae > Amphiplicatus. Next base: position 3,250 of record JBGSVH010000020.1, on the reverse strand, counting down.
ATGCGTAGGAACGATCAGCGCCTGACCAAACCCCGTACCCGGCCCGATGACCAATGTCGGCGCCGTCGCGACGCCAATTCCGGTTTTTACGGTCAACAAGTCATCATCGCTCAGATGAGCAACGCCTGCAGCCAGTGCGTAAAAGTCGTTGATGATGAGAAATTCATCGAGGCCAAACGCCATCTTGATTTCGTCTTTGGCAAGACGCCAGGGCGAGTTTGTGAAATCGACCACATCCCCAAGAATCGGTGCGGCGGCGGCAAAGCAGGCGCGCCTGGGTTTTTCGCCGACAAGATTGAGATAGGCGCCGACCGCATCGCGCGCAGTCTTGAATTCTGCGGCGCGTATTACCTCGACGCGTCGAATGCTGATGCTTTTCGGACCCGCTTCCGCGATCGCAAACCGGGCATTCGTGCCGCCGATGTCCGCGACAAGGATGAGTTCAGACATCGTGCTCGTCCCGCGACATGCTCACCGTCCCTGCTCCATGCCGTTTCCCCGATACTTTCTGAAAACAGCGCGGTCCTGTTGCGCGAAGGCTGGCGGTGAGGATGGGATTCGAACCCCCCGCGCGCAAATGCGCGCGAGTCATAATGGCGTGGGTTTGACCGGCCATAGAACTGCGCAGGGCAGTCACCCCAACCATCGTGCCAATGGCGGTGTGAGCAGTCTCGATCGAACCAGTCTCGGTTGAAATTCCCTGTTTTGCAGGAAAATACAGGGAATTCTTGCGGTTTTGGCCGTTTTTCACACAGCCACGCCGCAATTCACCACCGGAATTCAGCCGCTTAGCGGCAATGTCCCTAGGCAAAATTAACAGGGAATATTTTCGCCGGAACAGGGAAAATGCGGCGCCGATCAGGGAAATGTTGTTACCGGCCGGGTGATATAAACTCGCAGATAGAGTTCTTAGTAGACTCACGCCTTTATTCCGCCGGCGTATGTCGGGAGTGAGGCCCGAGGCTGTAAAGCCCGTTCACGGTCAGCTCTATTTCGGAACACTGAAATTCGAAATTGCCGCTAGACGGCCCGGCTAGCGGAATGATCTGAGGCGGCGTCGTCATGGGGCCGAAGGACGTGGTGACGGCGTTGGTCGCCGTATTCTCCGTATAACGCGCGCGCCCGACATTACGCTCGACGATATCCCAGTCGAACTCGAGCGCGCCGTTCCATACGCCGCGCGTGATTATTTCGCCGCGCGGTGCGACCATTTTGCATTCGTTCGTAAACGCGTTCCAAAACACGCCGCCCGAACCGTCTGCATGGAACGAAAGCCTCCAGTCGCCGCCCGCATGAGAGCATTGCGGCGCCGGAGCGCCGCGCGTCGCCGCCAATTCGTTTCCGATCCTGTTCGCGAGGAGGGCTGTGTCGACAAGGGTCTCATGCGTCGGCGTCCAGTCACCGATCAGGCAGCAGGCTCGCTGGTCGAGTTCGCGCGCTTCGGTGATCGCAATTTGATGATCGGCCGGCCCGTCTACGGACGTCGTCACGGTGCGATAGATTTTTGGCTCAGCGCAGGCGTTGACCGTCGCCGGCGGCGGCGCCCATCCGCCACTGGGATGGTCGGAAAACAACGTTCGAGGATCATCGGCAAGGGCGTGCATTTCGACATCGTAGCTCTTGCCCTCGCTGAACTCAAATTGCGTCCGCAATAGTCTGTAGGCGGACGTGGCAAACGTATGATCGGCAGGGCTGTCGACGATATAGCTCTCCGGCGGGTAGCCTGGCCCCGGAACCCGGCGCCCGCCCGGGATCGGGATGACGCCGTCCATAAACGCCTTGGTGAAATTGAGCCACGCGTCCATCGGAACCACCGATTGAAGCGCGGCCAGTTGAGCAGGTTGTCCATCGGTTTCCGGCATACGGGCCATCAGTTCCCTGACGCCGCTTGGGCCGCGTGCTCCGGCGAGCCACAGAAAGAAGACGACATTTTCATATTGCAGATCGAGCATGGAATGAGCATGGGATTGGCGAGCAAATTCTGGAAACCAGACGTCGCCGGCGCGAGACGCTGGAGCGGTCAAAAATGCGAAATACTCCGCTGACGCCTCAGACCACCATGCCGAACTTGCCACGCGGTAACGGGTCCAGAACGTCGAGGCTTGCACGCAATGAAAAACTTCATGGCTATAGGTGAAAATGAACTCGTCCAGCGATATCGGTTCGCTCTGCTTGTAGAAAATGATCGGACATTCGGTGTCTGCGATCCGGCTTTCATATCCGGTCACTCGGGCCTCGGCGTGGGCGGGCCCGTACCGTTCATCCGGATCCGGCTCGGCGAAATTTGCAAGAAGCACGGTGACCGGCAGGAGGCGCAGCCCGCCCATGGATTCCAGGGCTGGACCCAGACGGCGCGCCAGCTGTTCAGCGCGCACCATCCACGCAGCGTCATCGCCGCTTCCATCGTCCTCACGGCGGATGACGCTGATCTGGACGGTACGGCCATCGAAATTGACGTCATATCGTCCAAGCAGGACGCAACGCTCGCGCAAAAGGCCTGGTGCAAAGGCCTCGAGATAGCCCGCCCTTTCGCAATCGCCCGGCGCATAGGCCCGCGCTTCGCCGCTCACGAGTGCAATCACGATTGTTGCCAACACGCTAAAGAGAACCCGCACCAACGCCTCCCCGCTATTGAATGGCTATCGTCGAGACTACGCCGCTGCGAAGTGGCAGGCAATCCGTGAACGGCTCCGTGCAAGCCGCACGCAGAACACATTCATCGAGGCGTTTCAACAGCCGCCTCTGGGCGGAGCGCCCGATGCGCATTGGTTACTGACGCTCGAAGACCTAAGAAAAAACCTGGTGGGATAGCGTAGCGAATATAACGAAGTAAGACCGCACATTTATACGGGGGCAAGATACGCCCGTCACGACATATACGCCTGCACCTAACAAGGTTCTGTTGCAAACCCAGCCTGACGGATCGCTGCATAAAACGATTCCATCACTCCGCGGGACTGAACACCTAGAGCCAGGCTCCTCCAGGCGGCCGCCACGCCGGACACATTTTCACATTGCCGCACTATGACTGCTTCTGTGCGTCGAAAAACTTCGATGCTTTCATGCTCTTCACGCTCCTTCCCAGCCGGGAAAATAGCGCCGAAAACTATGCCTAAGAGCCCAAACGAAAAAGGAGTTGAGTGATTTCAGCGACTTATGATTCACCGTGGTTTGCGAAGACAACGGAGGACCAGATGGTATGGACTGAAATCACTCGGCGGCAGCATGACCGACGTTCGCTGCGTTACGC